>MVRU01000012.1 GCA_002067745.1 Syntrophus sp. PtaU1.Bin005 | reverse complement strand
GCAGCCTGAAGCCTGTGACGTTCGGCTGACCGCAGGTGACCCTGTCGAAGGGGCGGAGTTCGGCCGGTCCGTTGCAATCGACGGGAATCACGTGGCTGTGGGGGCAGGAAATGCCAATGCCGGATCGACAAGCGGAGCCGGTGCCGTTTACCTCTTTCACCGTCAGGGACAGAGGTACATCCGAGAAGCGAAGCTGGTTGCCCCCGATGCAACTTCAGGGGCTGAGTTTGGCCGGGCTGTCGCCATCCAGGGCAACCTGGTCGCCGTCGGCTCCCGTTTTGCTGAAGCCGGCGGCTTAGAAAAAGCAGGTGCGGTCTATCTCTTTCGGAAGCACATGGGATCATGGCGGTATGAAGCCAAGGTCTCCTCTCCGAACCCAGCCGATGAAGACAATTTCGGCAGGGCCCTCGCCCTTCAGGGAAATGTCCTCGCCGTTACCTCCCGCAAAGAGGAGAGCGGTGCCGACGATGTTGGGGCCGCCTATGTCTTTCTCCACAGGGGAAATCAATGGGTCTTCTCGGAAAAGCTGACGGCGGGCGATCCAGTCCCGAAGGCCTATTTCGGCCAATCGGTGGCGCTGCGGGGGAACCTCCTGGCCATCGGCGCTCGAAATGCCGATCCAGAGGGCGCCGGTGCCGTCTACCTCTTCCAAAGGACGGGAGAGGGCTGGAAGGAATTTGCCAAAGTCATTCCGCCGGATGGGGCGAAGGACGACAATTTTGGTTTTACGGTGGCGATGCTCGGAAACACGATGGCAGTGGGTGCAAGAAGGGCGGATCCCGGCGGAACGGAGGACGCTGGAGCGGCATATGTTTTTGCTGTGAACGGGCATACCGTTGATCATGTGGCCACACTGACGGCCAGCGATGGCCAGAAGAAGGATCAATTCGGGCAGTCCGTCTCCATGGCCGGTGATGTCATCGCCGTCGGCGCCAACCGCACCGATATCGGCAAAAATGCCGGGAAGAAAGCCGATCAAGGAGCCATCTATCTCTTCCGCAGGGCGGGCAATTCCTGGAAGCAGATTGGGAAACTGACGGCCTGCGACGGTCTGGCAGGCGATGAATTCGGATATTCCCTGTCGGCCTTCGGCAATAAGCTCGTCACCGGAGCACACTTTGCCGACTCTACCGCTGGCGCCGCTTATGTGCTGACTCTGAAGCCCTAGGCGACACGGCGCAGAGGAACGGGTTCAAAGGGGCCAACCTCATCGCGTCGGCCGAAAAAAAATCATCTTAAGGGAGAAACCATCATGAAGAAAGGAAAAAGGAATCTGTTTGTTCTACCAGCCGTCCTGGTCTCTGTATCCTTCCTGTTGTTTTCCGGAATTCAGATTTATGCAGCGTACAATCACCAGGGCGATCTGGACTCGGCAAATTTCCGGGAAGCCTATCCCGGCCAGATCAGCACCAAGCTTGACAGCTGCACCCTGTGTCACTCTGGCGGTTCATACACATCGGGGAAAAAGGTCGTGACGCTGGGCAGCTGCCAGTGGTGTCACTACAAAACAGGTTACGGGGCTGACAGCAGCGAAGAGAATCTGCTGGCGACTCTGAATCCCTATGGTTTGGCCTACAAAAACAAATGGCAGACCAGGGGAAGAACGGCCGCTGCATTGCTGGCCATTGACGGTGATGACTCCGATGGCGACGGCTTCAGCAATGCAAAGGAAATCGGTGCCGGAACATATCCCGGCGACGCAGCCGATGATCCGTCAAAAATACCGGCCCCTTCCCGTGTCCTGTCACTTGCGGAATTTGAAAGGATGGCTCAGCACACCCAGTTCATGATGATGAATGCCAGCAAGTCGGATGACCGGTACACGGAATACAGGGGAATAGACCTTGAAGACCTGATCCGGGCGATCATGCTCGATTCAGCCACCGGCATCACGGTTTATGCCCCGGACGGATTTGCCACCTATCACCCGCTGAAACCCAGCGCCAATGACAGCTCTTATCATGTCCTCGGCATCTATCCCAAGGGGACTTTCTACTATGACAGGCAGGCGGATATGGCAACCAACCCGGCAACCGGGTGGTGCGATTACAGTTCGCCCGCAGCCGCCGGAAGGGTAAACGGAGAAGGGATAACCAATCCCGATGATTTAAAAATGATGCTGGCTTTCAAGCGGGACGGCGAGTATCTGACGCCGGGTCTATTGAATTTATCGAACAAGCTGGACGGAGAAGGCCCCTATCGTGTCGTACCTCCCCAGAAGACTCCGGGCCCCCCGGATCAGCGTTCGAACGCCCCCAACCCGACTGCCGAGGATGCCTGGATCTGGCCGTACAATGAAGACAATTCCATCAACGATCATAATGCGGGATTTTCATCCCGGACCGTCACCATGATCAAAGTGGAACCGCTGCCTCCGGGAACAACGGACATCAACACGCTCGAAGCCGGATGGCCCTATGTTGACGAGAAGAAGGTCATCATTTATGGCGCCATCAATCCCCGGCCCCTGTATCGTCTGTATACAGGCCTGGACATTTTGATCAATACCGTTAAAGCTCAGGGCACGAAGTCTTTCAAAAACAGATCGTCTCAACTGGCTCTGGTCACACATCTCGAGACGATAAAGAAGCAGGTGGCCAGAAAGGCCTATTCCGCCGCACGAAATAACCTCAAACAGAATGTGGCGAACAAGATGGATGGATACCTCACCGGCAAGGTTGATGCCAATGACTGTGTCGTGGACCTGAAGGTTCAGAAGCAACTCTACAATGATCTTCAAAAAGTCTGGATCGCCCTCGTCATTTTAGGCGGTTGACCGTTAGGCGCCTCTCAGCCGGCTGCCCGGAATGTGTGCACCATGGGGCAGCCGGCTGTTTTCTGGCCCGGAACGTCAAAGGCAATTTTCAAGAATGCGCTTTTCAGAAAAGTCCTTCAGCCGGTAGTACTCAGGGGGCCGGCCGGCCAGCGCCGCCCGGGGGACCAGGCCGATCAGCTCCGATTCCAGGATTTCAACGCCGAGACGTTCGGCCTTCGCCTTGATTTCATCGAACACCCGGCGCATGGAGGTTTCCCGGTAATCGGTCAGGTTCATCGAAACCTGAACGAGGTTCCGGCTTTTCAAAGGAACACCGAGGGCCTTTATATGCCTGAGCCCCCCGCTCGACTGCCGGATGCTGCGGGCGATATCCTCCGCCGGTTTCAGTTCGCCGCAGCTGAGGACAACATTGAAGGCCACAAGAGGTATCCTCGCACCTACAGCCGTGGCCCCGCTGTGTACATTAAAAAAAGCCGGTCCCGCATCCGGTTTCCATTTCGGATCCTTCAGCCGCTCTTCGAGGCCCTCGTATCCGCCCCTCCGTATATCGGGAAGTTCCCGCCGCTGTGGACTCAAGGCTGCCGACCCGTAAAAATAAACGGGAATCCCGTTCCGGGTTCCGAACAGCGAGCCGAACCGGTGCGCCGCATCCACGGCGTCTTTCATCTCCGCATCGCCGAGAGGGATAAAGGGCACCACGTCCACGGCCCCGATTCGGGGATGAACGGCCCCCCTGTGCATTCTCATGTCGATCAGCTCGGCGGCCCGGCTGCAGGCGGCCAGCGCCCCGTCCACGATACGTTCCGGCGGCCCGATAAACGTAAAGACGCTGCGGTGATGATCCGGATCCATGCTGTGATCAAGCAGACGGACACCGGAAACCGCCGCCAACGCCGAGGCGATGTCCTCTATGATCCCCTGGTTTCTGCCTTCACTGAAATTCGGCACACATTCGATAATGTTCATCCCTTCTCAAATCCCCCGGCAATTAACGATTCAAACGGACCCGGCAATCAAAACTGCCAGGTCCCGTGCCGGCGCGGCCGGCTCCCCGGTTCATTCATGGTGAACTCATCCGTCGGCTCATCCTCTTCTTGAACGTCCCCTGGATCCGGATCCGGGGCGGTTGCCTCATTTCCGTCCTCATCTTCAGGCGCTTCCCCTGTCGTGGAGTCGCCGGCGGCCTCTTCATCGTGGGGAACAGCCTCTTCCTCCGGCATCTCATCCTCCTCTCCATTCAACGATGGAGCCGATTCCGTCCCGTTCTCAGGCTCCGTTGAATCGGATTCGGCAGACGCCCCGTCATCCTCGCTGCCGCTTACCCCGATTTCTATGGAGTGATCATCCCGGGAAAAAATCAGGGAATTCCATTGCGGCACAAGCCTCTGAAGAGCCTCGGCAACGCCGACGCCTTCGATTTCACACGCAACCACCGCATCTTCCCTTGCACCGTAGGCATGGATCGTCATACCAAGCTTCCGGGACAATTTTTCCAGAATCTCGGAAAGCGTCGATTCCGTACTTGAAATACGGACAAGGCCGTTGCTTACGGAAACATGCAGCCCCTCTTCACCTCCCTCAGAGGCTCCACAGAAACCAAAAAACAAGGCCATGACAAGGAAAATACCTATCCTGGATGTCATGCATTGCTCCTTTCTCTCCCGCGTCCATCCAACCTATTCCGGTCCTGTGATTCCAAACATGATCCGCTGATGGGGGGGGAGTTTTTTAAAAATTCTGTCATACAGCTCCTGTTCCTTTGCAGCCAACGGATCGGCATACCTGACATCCGGCGGCAGCGGCAGCGGCGCCAGGCGGCCATCGGCGCTCAGCCGGTAAAAGGATTTCTGCTTCTCAAAGGTTCCCTGCAGGAAGTGTCCACCGGGAAACAGGATGCCGTCATACTTCCGGCTGATGACGGCCTGCTGCGTCCGAACGGCTTGGCCCTTCGGAGTCAGGATCTTCACGTTCCCCTCCAGGACAAGGTATTTAAAATCACCTCCCAGGAACGCTTTTTCAGCGGCAAGCTCCAGGACCGTTCCTGCGGAGTAATGAATCTTCACGGCCAGGCGATCAAATTGTATCCTGCTGAGGATATCAGGTTCCCCATCGGTGTTTTCCTCAAAATAGGAACCGATGGGTCTCGCCTTTTCCGCTCCGGGCACCAGGTGAATGCATCTCTCCAATAAGTGGAAAGGGATGCCGTACTTTTCCGCGGAAGAGGATGCATCGGACAGGTAGATGTCAAAGACCGCGGAACGAAGGCGCAGCTCCTTCACATTCTGATATTCAAAAAACGGTGTTTGTCTTTTTCTGTGGATGATCTCCTCGATGGACAATCGGATCGTCAGATCATTCTGGTCATATTCCAGAAGGCTGACGTTTCCGGCGCGGAACTTGTCGTAGGTCCGCTCTGCCGCCGCTCGGGGTTGTACGGCACTCTTTTCCCCGTCGCTCCTGACAGCGGAACAGACAAGCCAGGCAGCAAAAAGCGCCAGCAGAAGGCCGGACAGAACTCGCTTAACCCTTTGCGGGACCGGAGAAGGAGCTTGGGATGGAGCCATGGAACTCACAGGCTGTTATGGAACATTCACCAAGCAGGTGCCTCCTCCCAGGGAGTTCCCGCGGGCATTGACAAAGTCCACAACCACCATGGCCATTTTCCCCTTGAAGTCGGCCGAAACGGAGTTGACGATAGAAAGCGAAGAAATTTTAACGGTTTGCCCTGTTGCCGGGATCGTTCTGGGGTTCATCGTTCTCGCGTAAGGGCCGAACACACGCGACGAGCTCAGGACGTTGTTGGTGTTGGTGCCGACCATCCCCGCCGCATACCGGTTCAGGGTTACAGCACTATCTCCATCGTTTGACACATAGGCAGTCACCCTCAGCACGCTGCCTGCATAGACAGAAGTGGGGCAGGATAATTCAACATCCAGATCTTCTGCAAACGCGCCACTGACCCAAAAAGCCGTTATTCCCATCAATAAAATTAATACTCTTTTAATCATAAGTCCCCCTTGACATCACCAGAAAGATTCACGGAACCACAAACTCCATCCCTTCGTTTTCATTAAACGAATCTTGATATTATGTCAAGACATACCGGCGCGTTTCCGCAATGCCCTGCCCGGCCCATTTGAGGCCTTCATTGGCCGACTCTGCCACATGACGAGAAGCCCGACGCGGCACCGGCTTACATGACGGGAGGAGATCCGGTAAAAAAGTATTGCACAACTCCTGTGAAGAGATTTAAATGCGAGATGAAAGAGTTAAACCAGGAGGCAGGAAGGCGGCATGCCTTGAAGAACATCAAACCGATGAGAACAACCCGTGAAGGAGGTCACCATGAACATCAGGAGTCTTTGTTTCAGATTCGTTCTCTGTTCACTCTTTGCAGGCCTTTTGTTAATTTCCGACGTAAAAGCTGAATCGCCGGCCATTTCCACCGAGACGGCGAACGCCGCATGGATTCCTCCTGCGAATGAGGATGTATGCTGGGGTTCAGGAGGCAACGTCATCAGGCTGCGCTTCAAAAGCGCTGGTGGCGGATACTATCAGGTTGTCGGCAATATGATCGAGTCCAGCGGCGTCATAGGCGCTCTCTTTGGCAGCGCCGTAAAGACATCCAGCACGATTCTTGTCACGGCGACCTGGAGTGGCGCCAACTCCAAAGAGGCCTGGTTTGAGACGGGCCGCTTCTCAATCAACAGGAAATCCGTAAAATTGACCGGCTATGGGGCGGGAATGGAACATAAATTTTCCATTTCGGAGAGCGCTGAACCATACGCCGGAGGAAAACACACGTTTCCGAAAATTCCCTGCCCGTAGGACTGAGGATAACGCCGGGACTTTTGAGAGTCTGAGTCCCTTTGTTTCCTGAGAGTTCAAGATTTCGCCAAGGACTCTCCATTGGAAGGCATGGATCATGGCGGCACCCTGCGTCACCATGCCCTGCGGTGAGGCAGGGCGCAGGCGGTCGGATCCGGAGGTGGACGGCGGCACAAGGAGTCGAACGTTCCGGAACACTATTTTTTGAATCGTTTTTACTGTCTTTCCATACTATTTGCTTCTGTTTCCCCGAGAGTTTTCCGTACCCGTTTTTTTATGACCTGCTGAAATCAGCCCTCCGGACCCGGGCAGGGGGAGCGCCGGCAAGAAACAATCCATCACATGAGATAAGGGGGATAACATGTTGCTGAAGGTCTTCTGTTTTGTTCTGGCTTCACTGGTATGGGCCGCCGCGGTTTGTTCCTCGGCTGAACTGCGGGACGAGAACCTGGTCCTGAACATTCCATCGGGCTATAAAGTGGATTACCAGGTCAGACAGGGGAACATGCTCCTGACGGAAATGGTTCCCCATCATCAATCCGTCAAAAATTGGACAGAGATGGTGACCATCAACACCCACCTCGGTCTCAGGAACATTTCACCGGAAAGCTACCGGGCAAAGATCCAGCAGTTGTGGGACGCATCCTGCAAGGGCTCTCAATTCGCTCCGGTGACGAAGGGGAAGGAAAACGGCTATCCCTTTGTGCTCTGGCTTTCGGTCTGCCCTCTCAACCCGTCCACAGGAAAGCCCGAATATACATGGTTCAAGGCCATTCAGGGCAACGACAGTTTCTATGTCGTTCAAAAGGCTTTTAAATTCAATCCCTCTGAAGAGCAAATCACCCAATGGATGACGTACTTTCGTTCCATCAGAGTCTGTGATTCGCGTTTGAAAGACCGTCCATGCCCAAAGGTCATGAAGTAAACTCCCCGGAAGGGACATGCGCCGGGAACGTGCCGGGAAAGCAGGACACGAACTAGGAATTGCCCTGTTCGAAAAGGGCCGACACGAAGTCCTCGCTGCTGAATTCCCGGAGATCATCCAGCCCTTCACCGATGCCGATGTAGCGGATGGGGATATTGTATTCCTTGGCGATGCGGAGAATGACACCGCCCTTGGAGGTGCCATCCAGCTTGGTCAAAACAAGGCCGGTCACCCCCACGGAATCGCTGAACATCTTCGCCTGGCTGACGGCATTCTGACCCGTTGTCGCGTCCAGGACGAGAAGAACTTCGTGAGGCGCTCCGGGAAGCTCACGGCTCATGACCCGCTTCATCTTCTTCATCTCTTCCATGAGGTTGACCTGGGTATGCAGTCTCCCCGCCGTGTCGACAATAAGCACATCGGCCCTGCCGGTCTTCGCCGCTGCTATGGCATCAAAAACAACCGCCGATGGGTCTGAATTCATTTTCTGCTTGATCAGGGGAACCCCGACGCGCTGGCTCCAGATTGCCAGTTGTTCAATCGCCGCAGCCCGGAAGGTGTCGGCGGCAACCATCAGGACGGAATGTCCCTGCTCCTTGAACTGATGGGCCAGCTTTCCGATGGTGGTGGTTTTTCCCGTACCGTTGACGCCGACGACGAGGATGGTGAAGATCCCGTTTTTCGGAAGCACCAGGGGGGCTTCATTTTTCTTCAGAATGGCCTTCATCGTGTTACGCAGGACCTCCTTGAGCCGCTCCGGAGAATCCAGCTCCTTGCGCCTGACGGAATCGGTCATCCTTTCGATCAGCTCCGCGGTGAAGGCGGGCCCGACATCAGCCGCGATCAGGGCCTCCTCCAGCTCGTCGAACAGCTCCTGGTCAATCTCCTTCTTTCCCAGGATGATATCGTTCACATCGGTCAACAGCAAATCCCGCGTCTTGGCGAGACCCCGCTTCAGTTTTTCAAAGAACCCCTGTTTTTTTTGGAAGATGCTCATACGATCCCCTGCTCCATCCATCGCTTAAAACGGTAACGCATCGCCGGGACCGCTTACGGGAACCCTCATGATTTCCCCGTTCTGCGCCAGTTCGCACCGGAGGCGTCACCGCCTGCATGCCCTGCTGTTCCCCTTAACTGGTAACCGGAATATTTCGCCTATTGACTATTATCCCCCTCACGGCCATCTTATGGTGCTGTCGGACCCGGCACGGCGGAAACGGCCGCGGCACCTTGGCTGTTATACAGAGGATCATCGCCTTGTCAATGTAAAATTCCAGGAAAATACATTTCAAGAGTTGTAATTTTCTGGAAATTCTGATTAACGGGGAAGCATTGAGGACCGGCTGGGCCGGCGGAACAAAGGGGCTCTATTTTGATATCCTTGAAGCATATTTTTCTTTCCTTTGGCAAACGGGTGATCTTTGACGATGTGACCTGGACCATTACCCCGCGCAGCCGGATCGGTCTGGTGGGAGACAACGGTGCGGGCAAGACGACCCTGCTGCGCGCCATCGCGGGAGTTCAGGAACTGGACGGCGGCAGCATCGAGATGATTGACCGCAGGAACACCACGCTCGGCTACCTTCCCCAGGATCTTGTCGAACTGGAATCCCTCAATATCCTGGATTTTCTGAAAAAGCGAAGCGGATTGTCCGATCTTGAAGCCACCCTGAAAACCTGCGAGGAACAGGTCTCCCTCTGTGCGCCCGACAGCCCCGATCACGGGGCGTTACTGAAGACTTACGAACAGGCCATGGCCGCGTTCCAGACCCGGGACGGCTATGCCTTCGAAGCCCGCGCCAGGCAGGTGCTTCACGGCTTCGGATTCCGGGACTCGGATTTTGAAAAAAACTGCCTGGAATTTTCCGGAGGCTGGAAAATGCGGATCCTCCTCGCCGTCATCCTGCTGGCACGTCCCGATGTCATGCTCCTGGACGAACCGACCAATCACCTGGATACGGAGAGCATGGAATGGCTGGAGAGCTATCTCCGGGATTATCCCGGAACGCTGATCACGGTTTCCCATGACCGCACCTTTCTCGACAAGATCACGACCGTAACCGCCGACCTTTCTCTGGGAAAAATATCGCTCTACAAAGGTAACTATTCCTTTTATCTTGAAGAAAAGGAGAAAAGGCGTCTGGCCCTATTGAAGGAGATGGAAAGCCAGAAGGTGGAAATCAGGAAGATTCAGGAATTTGTCGAACGGTTCCGTTACAAGGCCACCAAGGCGGCCCAGGTCCAGAGCCGGCTGAAAATGCTCGAAAAGGTGGAGCTGATCCAGTCGTCAGGAGCAAAAAAGACCGTCCGGATCGCCTTTCCCTCCTGCCCACCCAGCGGCCGCGATGTGATCATCCTGCGCGGGTTGTCCAAAAGCTACGGAAAAAACAACATCTTTTCCGATCTGTCTTTCACCATCACCCGTGGCGAAAAAGTGGCGCTCGTGGGCATCAACGGGGCTGGAAAATCTACCCTCTCCCGGCTTCTGAGCCGGGTTGAAGAGCCTGACGCAGGAGAAGTCCTCTATGGCCTGCACGTCAAGCTCTCCTTCTTCTCCCAGGAAAATGCCGAAAATCTCAATTACGACCGGACCATCCTGGAAGATGTCAGCAGCATTTCCACCCGGTGCACCGACCAGGAAAAGCGGAATCTCCTCGGGGCCTTTCTCTTTTCCGGCGACGACATCTACAAGCCGGTCGCGGTCCTGTCCGGCGGCGAAAAATCCCGCCTTGCCCTGCTGAAGATCCTCATGCAGGACGCCAATCTCCTGATTCTTGACGAACCGACCAATCACCTCGATATGAAAACGCGGGATATCTTTCAGGAAGCCCTGCTGGATTATACAGGAACCGTGATCCTCGTTTCCCACGACCGGTATTTTCTGGACCGCCTGGTCAATCGGGTCATCGAAATCCGGGATGGCCGGGCTTTCGAATACAAGGGCAATTACTCTTATTTTATTGCAAAACGGCAGGAGGCTTTAGGCGGTTCCGGAGCCTCGCCGTCCGCGGAAAGAGCGGCTGACCCCATTGATCCCGGCAAAGGCGGAAAATTTCTGAGGAAAGAGCTTCGGCGCCTTGAGGCGGAAGAGCGGAACCGCCTCTCGAAAGTCCGCAGCGCCCTGAAAAAAGAGCTGGCAAACCTGGAAGGGTCGATCATGTCCCTGGAGGAAAAGAAGGGGGGGCTGGAAACGACCCTCTGCGCGCCGGATATCTATCGAAACCCCGAGCAGCTGAAGACGCTCCGGCAGGAACTGCATGCCGTCAGCCGGAACCTGGAGCAATCCTACCGGGACTGGGAGGAGCTTTCCTCGAAGATGGAAGCTCTGGAACATGAAGCCGGGGAAAGCCCTGCGCCTCCCCCGGCATGAAATTTCCCGCCTCAGGCGCCGTCCAGCCCGGACCGCTCCTTTTCCTGGTACCAGGCCGCGGGATTCGTCAGGTATTGCTCGGTGTCCTTCAGGGAACTGTAATGCTCCTGTTCAATCGAGGCCAGAAGATCGAAAAAGGCCTTTTCCCGGGGATCGGACACCTGATCGCGAAGGCGGGCATAAAAGGTTGCCCCCCTGGCTTCAAATTCAATGGCCGTCTGAAGGGCCTTGCGGTCATCATCGTCCCCTTCGGGCATCTGGGAAACGGCTTTGATGACATTGTTCAAAACGTTTTTCACGGAAGTTTTTTTGACTTTGAGAGGAAGCGTTTCCGGCCATTTTCCTTCCTTGGACCAGCGGTCATGCAGTTCCTTGAGCCTTTCGTAGTGCTCCAGCTCTTCATCGGCAATCTGCGTGAACATGGCCTTTCCCAGCGGATTCAGGGTTCGTTCAGCATTTTTCAGATAAAATTCTCTCTCATTGGATTCGTTTTTCAAAGCGATGTTCAATGCATTTAAACGTTCTTCCATAGACCGGCCTCCTGGTGCGACGGGTTGATAAGTTCCATGCGGGCAGACAGGACATTCCCGCGATCTTTTGAATAAATAAACCGTTAAGCTTCCTGGAAAACTACCACAGGGATTACCGGTGGGTCAAGGGGTTTGCCGGGCGTCAGTCCTCCAGTTCGCAGATAGATTCAGCAATATTCTGGCAGTGATCGGAAATCCTCTCCAATTGAATGAGCAGCTCCACAAAGATGGGGCCTGATTCCGCCGCCGCGAGGTGATGATGAAAACGCATCAGGTGGCGGTCCCTGGCTTCCTTGACTTCCACATCGATCTGCGCCTCGCGGCAGGTGATGTCGCGGATGCATTCTTCATTGCGCCTGGAGATCAGCTCCATGGCATCCGTCATGTTCGCTTCAACAAGCTGCCGGATATGGAGCAATTCCACACTTCCCTCCACGGTGACGGGGATGTTTCTCTTGTGTCGGTTTCTCGCAATTTCCACAATATTGACGGCATGATCGGCAATCCGCTCGATATCATCGACCATGGCCGTGTAATTGAACAGCCGCCGGGACATCTGGGGCGAAAGATCTTTCGAAGACAACTTCGACAGGTATTCGACCACTTCCCGCCGGATATTGTCAACGACCAGCTCCATGTAAAGGATGTTCTTCTGCCTGATTGGTTCATAACGATCAAACAGGGCCATGCTTTCCATCAGCATCCGGTTGGCCAGAAAAGCCTCCCGCGCCAGCTCTTTTTTTACAAGGCGGAGGGCTTCTCCGGGATTGTTCAGGCAGGCGTCATCCAGGTGCTGGGGCCAAAGCGGCAGGGTTTCCTCTTCACCGGGGATCATTTTTTCCATCAACCGGGAAAAAGGCTTCAGGATAAACATGAAACAGACCACCAACAGGATATTGAAAATCAGATGGCCCAGGGCGATCTGCTGCGCCGTCTCAGCGGAAAGGTCCTTCAGAATCCCGATGAAGACCGGCAGGGCGCCCAAGCTCAGAACGGCGGCGGTCAGCTTGAAAATGAGGTGCGATACAGCGCTTCGCCTTCCGCTGACTCCCGCTAAGGAGCCCGCCATCAGGGCGGTAACGGTCGTCCCGATGTTGGCGCCGATCACGATCGGCAGGGCGTTTTCTATGTTCATCGCACCCTGCTGGGCCAGGATAACCAGCATGCTGATGGGTATTGCCGAGGCATGAACCAGCCCCGTGAATGCCGCTCCCACCAAGACCCCCAGGAGGGGATTTTTCGATTCCTGAAACAGGTGGATGAAGGAGGGATGATTTTGAAGGGGGGCTGTCGCCGTGGTGGCAAGGCTCAGCCCGAAAAAAATCATTCCGAAGTGAAAGATGGATTCCCCGACGGATTTCCAGGTCTCTTTCCCAAATACCCAGAGCCCGCCCCCCAGAACGACAAAAGCCGGCGACAGGGCGGTGAACTTCCAGACGACGAGCTGCACCGTCAGCGTCGTCCCGATATCGGCTCCCAGAATGGTCCCGAGGGAGGAATAAAAACTGATCAACCCCGCATTGACCATGCCGATCGCCAGGAGAGTCGTGGCGGAACTGCTCTGAAAAAGCGCCGTGGCGATCATTCCGGTCAGCAGACCGTGGAGGGGCCTTTCCACGGCAAAACGGATATAGCTGCGTATCCGCGAGGTGAACAATTCCTGCACGGACTCGCTCAGCTTCATCATCCCGAAGAGGAACAAAACCAGCCCGACGCACAAGGTCAGAATGTCTGTCAGCATAGCGCAGCGTATCCGCTTTAAAGAAAAGATCCGCCCGGCAGCAGAAACCCTTCAGAAACCGCCGGGCGGATCTCCTTAAAGATGCTGAAAATCAGTATGGCACCGATTCCCGGTTTCAATCGATCTTCTTGAAGACTTTTCCCTTGGCCCCACAGACCGGGCAGGTCTCCGGCGCCTCGCTCCCCACGGTGTAGCCGCAGACGGGACAAACGTAGTAGGAATAACTTTCCCTTTCGCTGCCCATGCCGGTCAGGGCCTCCTCGTACAGGCGGTGATGGACCTTTTCTACCTCATTGGCATAGACGAATGTCCGTTCCGCCTCCGCATTGCCCTCAGCTTTGGCCGCATCAATCATTCCGGGGTACATTTCCTTGAACTCGTGCCCCTCCCCGGCAATAGCCTCCTCCAGATTTTCCCGCGTTCCGCGGATGCCCTTGAGCGCCCGCAAATGATTATGGGCATGAATCGTTTCGGCTTCGGCCGCAGCTCGGAACAGCCTGGCAATCTGTGCATATCCCTCCTGATCCGCCTTTGCCGCAAAAGCCAGGTACTTTCGATTTGCCTGGGACTCGCCGGCAAACGCCTCCATCAAGCATTCCTCCGTTTTAGTCATTCCTGTATCCTCCTCGCTGATTTCAAGATGTTCTGGATCTGTTCAAGACCGGATCCCTCCGGAAGCAAAGAGCCCCGGGCAATGTTCTGCCCCCGGCGACTTCCGCAACAGGGAAACATTTACGTGTGGACTATATAGCATCAACCCGGATGCTAAAGCAATGATCGATCATTCATTGCCCCTGCTCCCGGCCATTCCCCTTTTTTCCTCATGCAGGGTCTAAGATATTTCAACCGACGTAAGATTTTCTGAAGTCAAAAATCAGGGTTCTCCCGAATGGTAGAGACCGGGATTCTGTTGTATATGACACCAAAGAGATCCGGTGAGTATTTTTTTAAGGAATGAATCGTTAACCACGATCAAGGAGGGAATGATGAAGATGAAAAAATTGCTGTTCGGGACCGTTTTATTCCTGATCCTGATCCTGTCCGTTTCCGCTGCCCAGGCCGGCACGGTGTACTGGACGGATTGGGCGGCATCAGGCCCCGGGACGGTGACGGGAACGATGAACATCGGTTCGGAAACCGTCGACGTGACATTCAGCGGCGCTTACTCCTTCGCCCAGACCAGCGGTGGGACAAATTACTGGAACCCTGCCACGCCCTATCTCAGCGCAACCGTTGAAAACGCTCCTCCTGCCTCCGACATCATCGCATTAAGCAGCAGCGGAAGCGTAACGATCACCTTTTCGCAATCGGTGACAAATCCCCTGCTCGCCCTGGTGAGCTGGAACGGTAATCGTCCCAGATTTGAAAATGAGATTGAGTTCCTCAGCTATGGACGAGGTTATTGGGGCAACGGCACCCCTGTCATGGATAGCGACAAGAAAGGATTCTATGGAAGCGGTGAGGTTCACGGGGTCCTTCAAATGGCCGGCACCTATGATTCGATCACCTTCACCCACACCAGCGAGGGCTGGCATGGCCTGACGGTCGGTGTGGTGGATGTCGCCCCGGTTCCCCTTCCCGCCGCTCTGTGGCTCTTCGGTTCCGGGCTGGCAGGGCTGGTTGGACTGAGAAGGAAACTCTTCAGATAAAGGCCGCGTTCTTCTCATCTTTTCCGCTCAAGGGCGGGATCTTCGGGTCCCGCCCTTTTGTGTGACCGAAGGAATCTGCCCGCTTCGTGATGGAAGCCCACCCGAAGAAGGCCGATGAGATTTCCGCCGGGATCATATTCATTCTTGTCATGCCATTTTTTTTCTGATACCAAAGCGGCTGCTTAACGGTTATAGTCCAAATTTTTAAGGCAGGGCGATAGAACAATGCGGAAGGATCAGGCGATTGTCCGGGCGGAGGAAGTGCTCCGGGTTGAAGCGGAGAGCATCCTGCAGCTCATCGGGAGACTGGACGAAAATTTTTCCAGGGCGGTGGACATCATCTACCGCTCCACCGGGCGTGTGATTGTCACCGGCATCGGGAAATCGGGGCTGATCGGGAAAAAGATTGTCGCCACAATGACCAGCACCGGCACACAGGCCCTGTTCCTTCATCCTGTTGAAGGCCTTCACGGAGATCTTGGAATCGTCACGAAAGACGACGTCGTACTGGCTATCTCGAACAGCGGGGAAACGGATGAGGTGAACCGCCTTCTCAGCAGCATCCGGAAGATCGGTGCGCCGGTGATCTCCTTTACCGGCAATCCCTCCTCAACGATGGCCCGCGCCAGCAACGCCGTGATCGATGTGGGTGTGGAACGCGAAGCCTGCCCCTTTGGACTGGCCCCCACGTCCAGCTCCACGGCCTCGCTCGCCATGGGAGACGCCCTGGCCGTCGCCCTGATCGACAAGCACAAGTTCAGCGAAAAAGATTTCTATAAATTTCATCCCGGCGGAAGTCTGGGACAGCGCCTGCGGGCAAAAGTCCGGGATGTCATGATCAGCGGCCCTGATATTCCCATGGTGGTCACCGGAACCCCCTCCCTTGAAGCCCTCTCCGTTCTCGACGAAAGAAACAAGGGTTTTGTCCTGGTCACCGACCGGCAGAATCGCCTCCTGGGAATCATGACGGATGGTGACGTCCGCCGGCTGGTTCGCAAAGGCATCTCCATCTCCGATCTGCCGATCGACGAGATCATGACCCGCTCGCCCAAAACAATACGGGACGACTGGACGATCGCCCGGACGGTCGAGTTCATGCAGAGGGACGAAATCACCGCCCTTGCCATCGTGAACGGCGACAACATCCTCCAGGGGTACATCCATCTGCACGACATCCTCGGTCGGGGGGGAACCATCCGCATCTCCATCCCGGCATAGCTGGATGCTCCCGCCCTGTAAACATCAACAGCTCAATGGCCGTGACGAGTCATCCGGTGGAACGAGATCATGAACAGCCCTCTTTTCAGAAAGAACCTCCTGCCCCTGGCGCTCCTGCTCGCCGCTTCGGTTTTCCTTCTCCTGCCTGAAGCGGGCCTCTCTTCCGGGGAGATTCCCCTCAACAAAGGGGCTGTTCTCCAGATCACGGATTTTGACGATTCCAGTACGGCTGGCCCCGATCCTTCCCTTTTCAGCCGGAAATACAGCGGTGCCGCCAAGAGTGACCCCTCCCTGAAAACGTTGCGGGCCATGGCCAAGGCATCACCGGGGTCGAAGGCATCCTACCAGGCCTGGATGGCGACTCTATTCACCATCCAGAAAGGGCATAACGGGTCCTCCCGCGGCAAAGCCCGGATCACGCTTTACGGCCTCTCCTATGACGGCGTCGTGATCACCCCTCGGGCCGCGGCCGGAAAATCCCAGTTGAAGATGACGGTTTCCAGCGCTGCCGACCGAACCGGAACAGAGTTGATCCTTTTAACGGCATCGGGAAACGGTGCATCTCCGAAGATTTACCAGAAGGACCGAACGGAAGGCTCCGTCGAGATCCAGGTTGCCGCCGGTGACACATTTGTTGTGGCATTGGAACTCGTCGTTTCGGCAGGCACCGGAACCCAGGATTTTCCTGCCGAGGTCGACTTCTATTCAAAGGAGAACAAGGTGCGCTTTGAGGGAGTCCGGGTTGAGATTCTGAATACGGAAACCCCACTGCCTATTGTGACGCCCCTTCCCGACCAGGTGTTCCTTTACGACAACCCCCGGTGCCTTAACCTCTCCTTATCGAGCTGCCTGATCGTGAACAAGGGTGAGCAGATTGAGGACCTGTCCAAGGTCCCCCTGACCGAGGGGCTGCCTGATACGTGGAACGACCGGATCAACTGCCTGAAAATGGGAGCCAACGTCAACCGGGTCATTGTCTACCAGCACCCCGGTTTTAAAGGGCGGAGCCGGACGTATACCCGGACAGGCCCGAACCCCGGAGGGGTCTGGAGTCTTCAGGGAAGCGGGTGGGATAGAACCGTCAGTTCCATCGTGGTGGAATGATCCCCTCCGCCGCCCGGATCAGGGCAGGCAACCGAATGTTTTCACGAGAACTTTTCGTGTTCTCGGTCCATCAAACTCGCAGAAGAAAAGGGACTGCCAGGTTCCAAGAACCAGGCGGCCGTTTTCGACCGGCACCATTTCCGAAGAACCCACCAGCGATGTCTTGAGATGGGCGTCGGAGTTGCCTTCCGCGTGCCGGTATTGAGGGTCGTCGCAGGGAATGAGCTTCTGCAGCCCCATCAGGATATCCCCGGCTACGGCGGGATCGGCATTTTCATTGATGGTGACGGCAGCGGTCGTATGAGGAACGAACACGAGACACATGCCGTCCTGAAGTCGACTTTCCTGGACCGCCGCCTGAATTCGGCCGGTGATGTCGATCATCTCGGTGCGTCGGACCGTCCGGACAGAAATGGATTTCATTCGTCTCCCCCCCTTACAGGTTGTTGATCATGCTGGCAATGTAGCCGGCGCCATAACCATTGTCGATATTGACGACACTCACACCGCTGGCACAGCTGTTGAGCATGGCAAGAAGAGCGGAAAGGCCATGAAAGCTTGCCCCGTAGCCGACGCTTGTGGGAACGGCAATGACAGGTTTGTCCACCAGGCCCCCTACGAGGCTGGGAAGGGCCCCTTCCATTCCGGCTACGACGATGACCACGCGGGCACCCCGGATCGTTTCCAGATTGAAGAAGAGTCGATGAACGCCGGCAACACCCACATCGACGATCCGTTCAACACGATTGCCGAAGAGTTCAGCCGTCACAGCGGCCTCTTCGGCAACAGGCAGGTCGGAGGTCCCGGCAGTAACAAGGGCGATATAACCGGGAGGGGCTTTGACCTCTTTCCGCCTGATGGTAACGGCTCCGGCCAGGGGGGAGTAACGGGCGTCGGGGCAGATTTCCCGAATCTCCTGATACAGCTCCCGGCTGGCCCGCGTTGCAAGGATATTGACCTCCCGTTCCAGCATCGCCTTCAGAATCGCTGTGACCTGCCCGGATGTCTTGCCTGCACAGTAAATGACCTCCGGATAGCCGACGCGTCTTTCCCGGTGGAGGTCAACCTTCGCACAACCGACATCATGGTAGAACTGGCCTTTCAACAGGCCGAGGCCTTCATCAACCCCGACAGTTCCGGCCTTCACTTTTTCGAGAATGTCCCGGATTGCTTCCATCGTTTCTGATCTCCGTCCCTTGCGTCAACCGGTTCCCTTTCCAGGGACTCCAGAAGCCAGCATCTCCAGAACTTCTCTGATGCTCACGCCCTTTTCCCTGGCGATCCTTTTACAATCCGCGTACTCCGGTTTTGATTTGATTTTTCGGCCCCGGAAAAAGCCGTGCTTCATGGTCACAGGGCCATATGGGGTTTCCACTTCGGAAAGCTCCCGCTTCAGCATGGTCTTGGCAATCGGGCAGGACCGCAGCCCGAACGTGGTCGTCTGATACCACAGGACCTCTTCCATGTCCTTTTTCCGGCGGCTGTCGCAGATGATGCTGAGTGTCACCGCGGGACGTGACTTCTTCATGAGGATCGGCGTCAGATAGACATCCCGGGCCCCCTTTTCCAGCAGGGCGTCCATAACCTCCTCGTAGAGTTCGGGATTCATATCATCGATGTTGCATTCCACCAGCCAGGCGTCCTCCTGTGCCGCATCATCTCCCGGTTCATCTTCTTCAAGTTCGCCAAGGTACAGGCGCAGGACATTGGGGATCTCCGTATCTCGCGTCCCGATCCCGTAACCGATTTTCTGCGGTGTAAAATTCATCCTGTCCGTAAAGGAATGGACCGTGACGGCAAGGATGGCCGCGCCGGTTGGCGTGGTCATCTCAAAGGGAACAGCTCCGGACGTTACGGGAATACCCTTGAGCATCTCAATGGTTGCCGGAGCCGGAACCGGAAGAATCCCGTGGGCGCACCGGACGACCCCGCCACCCAGCTCCACGGCCGATGAAAGCACCCGGTCCGCTTTCAAGTAATCCAGGCACAGGGCGGCACCGACCACATCGATGATGGAATCGACCGCTCCGACTTCATGGAAGTGAATTTCTTCCAGGGTGCATCCATGCACCCTGGCTTCCGCCTCGCCGATTTTCAGAAAAAGACGAAGTGAAAGATCCTTCACCTCTTCAGACAGATCACTTTCCTGGATCAGCCTGCTGATATCCCTGTAATTTCTTTCGTGCCGGGAAGAATCCTCCCTGGAAGTGAGCACCTCGAATCGTGTCCCGGCAATGCCGCGCCGCTGATCCTGCTGAATTTGAATTTCATAGGAGCCGATCCGGATCTTTTTGAGCTCATCGAGAAGATAGGACGGGTCCACACCGAGATCGAGCATGGCACCCAGATTCATGTCGCCGCTGATCCCGGAGAAGCAGTCATAATACAAGACTTTCATGATCACCTTCCGCCATGGATGTTCTGGATCGTTTTCCCGATCGTTCCATTGAAGAAATGCCCTTTCCCCTGCCCGTCCGTTTTCTGCGGCACGGTTGCTGAATTTCTGCCGGTCATCGGGATACGGAGGCAGACAGGGGACTGCTCAACTACAATCAATTTGACGGACGATCCTATTAAGCGCTATAAAGCAAAAACAATCCAAATTCAGGGGAAAAGAACATGGCTGAGATCGTCAGATTCGGGGTTTCACTGGAAAAAACCCTGCTCAAACAGTTCGATCAACGGATTGAAGAACAGGGGTATACGAACCGTTCAGAAGCCATCCGCGATTTGATCCGCCAGGAACTGCTGAAGAAGGAATGGGCGGAAGATCACGAAGTTGCCGGTTCTATTACCTACACCTACGACCATCACCAGCGGGATCTGCTGAACAGAATCATTGATGTTCAGCACGATTTCCAGGATGTGATCACGTCGACGCAGCATATTCATCTGGACCACGACAACTGCCTGGAGATCATCGCCGTCAAGGGAAGCTCCACAATCATCAGCAATCTTTCCAACGCGCTGAAGGCCCTCAAAGGCGTAAAGCACGGATCTTTGAGCATTTCAGGCATCGGCTGGATCGCACAGCGGTAACGTAACCTTCATACTCATAAATCCGTTCCCCAAGTCAAGACAATTCTGGTTGATCCGGCTGAGACCGCCGGCACGGAACGTGGCCCGGTCATTGCCCTGCAGGATCGCCTCCTTGTTTTCTGCCGGCGAAGGGAGCCCGGGGATGAAACGTTTGGAGGTTACACTTCCTTCCCTTGGTTCTTCGGCACGGAATTTCATCTCCCTCCAATGAGGACTCCGGATCCGGAAAGGCCAGGAATACGAGCGATCACGAAGATGGAAAGGGTTGACGGCCTCCTTCAACACGATCAGGCAACGTGTACATCGACGGAATGAGCCATGGCCCTCCCCTAGCGATCCTCTTCCGCTGCCGACGCTTCAGGCTTTTCCAGGCCCTCGGCCGTCCCGAAAGGCTCCGTTTTTCCCTCACCGGCTTGTTTCGCCTCTTCGAAAGACGGCTCCTTGAGCTCCTCGACCGGATTTTCCGTCCCGGTCGGCAGTTCCGCCGGGCTTTCCGGAACGGCTGGATCTTCCGCGGGTGCTTCCTCGGGTTCCTTCATAACGGCCTCGTACTCTGGAATAATGATCCCGCGCCTGACCATGATCCGGTAAATTCTTTCAGAACGATTCCGAACATATTTTGAAGACCCCAGAGGGTGGTATCTCCTGGGATTGGGAAGAACAGCGGCCAGAGCCGCCGCTTCGCGCGCCGACAATGCCGAGGCCGATTTCCCATAATATTTGCGGGCTGCAGCTTCAATCCCGAAGATTCCCTCCCCCCACTCGGCCACATTGAGGTAGAGTTCAATGATCCTCTTCTTGGACAGGGTGTTCTCAATCCGCCAGGTTAAAATGGCCTCCTTGATTTTCCGGATGGGATTCTTGGACGGGGAAAGATAGAGATTTTTGGCCAGCTGCTGGCTGATGGTGCTCCCCCCCACCTTGAATGTTCTCTTCTTGAGATCCTCTTCGAAGGCTTTCTGAAGAGCCTCGTAATCAAAGCCTTCGTGATGCCAGAACTTATCGTCCTCCGAGATGATGACCGCCTTGATGACAAGCGGGGAAATGCGGGAAAGCCTGACCCATTTTTGCTCAATTGCCTTATCCTTCCCCTGGTTTCTCCATTCCTCTTCGCGAAATTTCATGAACGCTGTTTTTGCCGGATTTTCTTTTTTCAAGGTGGTGACATCCGGGTAAAAAAAATAACTGACGGTATGGATCAGAAGTCCGACAACAAGGAATGCCGGGATCAGAAGGAACATCTTTTTCATCATGGCCGCTCCCTTTTCAGAAGATCATATTCATATATTGGCTCACTATTTGCTTTATACACGTCACAATTATTTTGGGATGTCAATGGACACCTCTTATCGTATTCCCTTTTATTTTTAAAGAACTAAATGATGGTGATTATTCATTATTTTTTTATGAACAGATAAAATTCTAAAAAAAAATTTGACTATTTCCACGTATTTCTATAAATGGTGATGAATTTCACAGTGTACAGTTTGTCGTCCAAGGCTAAAATCTGTGCATCGTTAGATAGTGGGGCAGCCCCCGAATAGACTAAGGAGGTACTTCATGACAAAACGACGGATTTTCTTTTGGATGGGACTTACGTTCCTGTTCGTACTGGGCCTTTCTCAGGAAGGGCTTTCAAAAGAAACCTACAAAGTAAAAAACGGCGATACGCTTTCAAAGATTTCGAGCCAGTTCGGGGTGCCCATTAAAGATCTGATGCGGATGAATGGGCTAAAGAAGCCAGCCCTGAAACCCGGTCAGCATCTCACAGTCTCACAATCCCCATCAAAGAAATCTTCAAAACATACCGTCGCCAGATCCAATACAAGCACTAAATCCAAAGCCGATTCCTATACCGTCAAACGAGGCGACACACTCCAGAGCATTGCCAAAAAGTCCGGTATCTCCATCGCAGAGCTCAAGGGCTTGAACGGGATGCGGAACAGCACCATAAAAACCGGACAGAAGCTGATTCTTGCCAAACGTCAATCCGTCCCGTCAGCTGTAAAAGAGAACAAGGGCCCTCGAGTGGTGATGGCCCTTGATGTTGAGGATAACGAGCTTTATCCCGAGGAGGATGCCGAGGAAGGGGAAATCCCTGACGAGGATTGGACGTCCGTCGAGAGGGACAAGGAAGCCAGCACCCAGCTGATGGGAAAATGGAACAGCCCGAAAGAAAGGCAGATCTTTGTGCGGGTCGTCAAGGGATTTCTCGGGACGCCCTACAGGTTCGGCGGATCGTCCGTTCGGGGCATAGACTGCTCGGCTTTCGTTGCCAAGGTTTACCAGTTCTTTGATGTCAAGTTACCGAGGACGGCAAGGGAACAGTCCCGCATGGGGGTGCGCGTGGCAAAAAGTGACCTCGAAGAGGGCGATCTCGTTTTTTTCAACACCCGGAGGGCTTTCGGCCATGTGGGCATCTATATTGGAAACAACGAGTTCATCCATGCCTCTTCAGGCCGTTCCGGGAAACATGTACGGATCGACAGCCTGGATAAACCATACTACAACCAGCGCTTCATCAAAGCGGTTCGGGTTAAGGGAATGAAAAACGTCCAGTCGGATGAACGCGACGTATCCTGACGGAGAGAAGACTTCCTCCTTCTGAACAAACAGGTCGAAAAAAAGCGGTGTCATAGCGGAAATATCGGGCATCGGAATCCTATCCTGGTTCCGGTGCTTTTTTTTCATGCGGGTTGGCAGGAATAAGGTCTTCTCCAGAGGCGTACGCATCCGGAAATTATTTTATTGATTTTTCGGGATAATACCATTAAATTTACTAGAAGTTTCGTAGTGTTATCCTTGTTCATCCCTTCGTTCCCGAAAAAGAGCGGACAGAACGGGTCACCCCTCTGCGGCCCGGAAGGTCCTGCGGGCAACCGCCGTTCTGTGATCCTCCTGTCCCCCTGAGAACAAGGAACTCGCGGGATGGTTCATTTGGAAAAAAATACCTGAAAAATCTGGGGAAACGTTCTCCTATGAAAAAAACCCTGACGCAGAAAATTCTCGAACATCACCTTGTTTCAGGAACCTGCATCCCGGGAAGGGAAATAAGCATTCGGATCGATCAAACCCTGACCCAGGATGCAACGGGGACCATGGCCTATCTCCAGTTTGAATCCATGCATGTCCCCAGGGTCAAGACCGAATTGTCCGTCAGTTATGTGGATCACAATACGGTGCAGATCGGATTCGAGAACGCCGACGACCATCGATATCTTCAGAGCGTTGCCGAAAAATTCGGCCTTTATTTTTCCAGGGCTGGAAACGGCATCTGCCACCAGGTTCATCTGGAGCGTTTCGGCAGGCCGGGCAAAACCCTCATCGGTTCCGACAGCCACACTCCCACAGGCGGAGCCCTGGGAATGATCGCCATCGGCGCCGGAGGCCTGGATGTGGCCCTGGCCATGGCGGGCGAGCCTTTTTATCTGACCTGCCCAAGAGTCATCAACATCCACCTGGAAGGGCATCTTCAGCCCTGGGTCTCGGCAAAGGACATCATCCTGAAAGTGCTCGATCTTTTCGGGACCAAGGGAAATGTGGGGTCTGTCTTCGAGTATGGAGGCCCCGGTGTGGAAACCCTGTCCGTTCCGGAACGGGCAACCATCACCAACATGGGGGCGGAATGCGGCGTCACAACATCTATTTTCCCAAGTGACGCAATGACCCTGCGTTTTCTGAAAGCCCAGCAGCGGGAGGAGGACTGGCTTGAATTTGCGGCGGATCACGGCGCACAATACGACCGTGTTGTGGAAATCGACCTTTCGAAGCTGGAACCGCTGACGGCGATGCCCCACAGCCCGGGCAATATCGCGCGGATCAGGGACTGCGAACCCGTCCCGATCCGGCAGGTCTGCCTGGGAAGCTGCACCAATTCCTCCTACAAGGATCTGGCAACCGCCGCGAAAATCCTGAAGGGCACAGTGGCCCATCCCGATGTCAGCTTCATCATTGCACCCGGATCAAAGCAGGTTCTGGAAAATCTGGCCCGGGACGGTTACCTTGCCGATCTGCTTGCCGCGGGGGCCAGACTCATGGAGAATGCCTGTGGCTTCTGCATCGGCAACAGCCAGAGCCCGCCGTCAGGCTCTGCATCCCTGCGCACCTCCAACCGCAACTTTTTCGGACGCTCTGGAACGAGGGACGCCCAGGTCTATCTGGCCAGCCCCGAGTCGGCAGCGGCAGCCGTTCTCACCGGCCATCTCACGGATCCCCGCGATCTGAATCTCCCCTACCCCGACATCTCTCTGCCTGAGCGGTTTCATGTGGACGACCGGTTGATCATCGAGCCGATGGATCCCGAGAGCGCCGCCGGAGCCCCCATTTACCGGGGCCCAAACATCGGCCCTCCGCCGGCCAACGAACCCCTCCCGGATTCCCTGGACGGCATCGTCACGCTGAAGGTGGGAGATCACATTACGACGGATCACATCATTCCCGCGGGCGAACGGATGAAATACCGCTCCAATATACCGAAATACGCGGAATACCTGTTCGAGATCGTTGATCATACCTTTTTCCGGCGGGCCATGCAGATCAAGGAATCCGGCCATTCCAACATCATTGTGGCCGGAACATCCTATGGTCAGGGCTCCTCGAGGGAGCACGCCGCAATCTGCCCCATGTATGTGGGTGTCAAGGCGATCCTCGCCAAGTCTTTTGAGCGCATCCATGCGGCCAACCTGATCAACTTCGGTATCCTGCCTCTTACCTTCCTCGACGAGGAGGACTATGACCGCCTGGCCGATGGGGACAGACTGCTGTTCCCGGATATCCGGAGCTCCCTTGTCGATGGGGACCGAGTGCGCCTTTTAAACGATACAGGGGGGACCTCGATGGAAGTGGCCTTCGAGCTTACCAACCGACAGAAAAAAATTCTCCTGGCCGGTGGTGTTCTAAATCGCTTTTGAGGTTTCTGTCCAATGACGGCTGCATCCTATCCGGAAGACACTCGGCCGGGGAAGAGCGGCAGGAAAACATCCAAACATCGGTAGGAAAGATCGTTCATGAAAGCTAAAATCAAAGTCCTTACGCCCCTTGTCGAACTGGACGGCGACGAGATGACCCGGGTCATGTGGCAGATGGTCAAGGAGAAGCTTCTCCGGCCTTACCTGGAACTGCCCGTGGAGTATTACGATCTGTCTCTGGAGCACCGGGATGAAACGAATGACCGGGTGACGGTCGACGCGGCAGAGGCCATCAAAAAATACGGCGTCGGGGTAAAATGCGCCACCATAACGGCCAACGAGGATCGCGTCCGGGAGTATCACCTGAAGGAGGCATGGAAAAGTCCCAATGCAACCATCCGGTCGGCTTTGGACGGTACGGTCTTTCGAAAGCCCATCCTGGCCAGGAATATCCGACCGGCGGTTTCGAGCTGGAAGAAGCCCATTATCATCGGCAGGCACGCCTATGGAGATGTGTACGACAACAGCGAAATCCGCGTGGACGGCCCTGGAACGGCGGAGCTTGTGTTCACCCCCGCAGCGGGAACTCCCGTTCGAAGGAAGATTCATGATTTTTCTTCGCCGGGCGTTATTCAGGGAATCCATAACACCGATGACTCGATTGCCAGTTTTGCCCGCTCCTGCTTCGCCTTCGCCCTGGATCAGAAGATGGATCTCTGGTTCAGCACCAAGGACACGATCTCGAAAATCTATGACGCCCGATTCCGGGAGATCTTTGCCCGGGAATATGAAACGTCCTGGAAAGAGGCCTTTCAAAGGGAGGGCCTCGACTATTTTTTCACCCTGATTGACGATGCCGTCGCACGGATCATGAAATCGGAGGGGGGCATTCTCTGGGCGCTTAAGAATTATGACGGGGATGTTCTGTCGGACATGATCGCCTCGGCAAACGGGAGCTTGGCGATGATGACCTCCGTCCTCGTTTCACCGATGGGCTGTTACGAATACGAGGCGGCGCACGGCACGGTACAGAAGCACTACTACAGGCATCTCAGAGGCGAGGAAACGTCCTCGAACTCTACGGCATTGATTTTTGCGTGGTCTGGTGGGCTGCGAAAACGCGCCGAATTCGATTCCACACCGGAAGTCGCCCTTTTTGCGGACATGCTGGAGTCCGCCACACTGGAAACGATCGAAGGGGGGAGCTTGACGGGAGATCTGCTCCTCGTCGCCGAACCGAGCCCCCACAACCGCAAAGTCGACACCCCGGGTTTTATAAACGCCATCGCAGCCAACCTGGAAAAAAGGCTGGCGCAGCGGTAACATCAACAGGAAAGGCCCCGGGTGCCGCAAAAGACGGCATCCTGCCGGAAAGACTGCAATCATCGTATTGGCTATGAAACGAATCAATATCCGAGATCTGTCTCTTGAAGAAATCGAAGCCTTGATTTCAAGTCTGGGAAAGGAGCGATACCGGGCCCGGCAGATCATGAAATGGCTGTACTCCGGGGGCGGTGTGCAATCCTTCGAGGAAATGACCACCCTCTCCAAACTATTCCGCAGCCAGATGGAGGAACTCGCCTTCATTGGACTCCCCGAAATTGAAAAAATCCAGGCTTCAAAGGACGGAACCAAGAAGATCCTCTTTCGCCTGGAAGACGACCTCTTTATCGAGAGCGTCCTGATTCCCGGCAAAAACCATTGGACGGCCTGCATCTCCACGCAGGTCGGGTGCCGCATGGGATGCCGTTTCTGCCTGACCGCCCGGCAGGGGTTCAGGCGCAACCTCAGACCTTCGGAAATCACCGGTCAGCTGGAGATCATCCTCTCTTCTCTGCCGGAAGGGCCCAACGTCCGCAGCATCGTGCTGATGGGGATGGGAGAACCCCTGGCCAATTACAGAAACACGTTGAAGGCCCTTGGCATCCTTACCTCGGATTACGGCTTCGGCTTCTCGAACAGGAAGATCACCCTCTCCACCTGCGGTGTGGTTCCCATGATCCGGCAACTGGGGCGGGACATCTGCATCAACCTGGCGGTTTCCCTCAACGCCCCGGACGATGCGGTCCGGAACCAGCTCATGCCGGTCAACTGGAAGTATCCCCTGGAAAGCCTTCTTGCAGCATGCCGTGATTATCCCATGCCGGGCCGCCGCATGCTGACCTTCGAATACATCCTGATCGACGGCGTCAACGCGTCACCGGCCCATGCAGAAATGCTCTCCCGCCTGTTGAGGGGAATCCGCTGCAAACTCAATCTCATCCGATTCAATGAATTCCCCGGGTGCCCCTTCAAGTCCCCTTCGGAGGATACCGTCCTGGCCTTTCAGCAGATTCTGGTAAAACATCATTTCACCGCCATCATCAGGGCGAGCAGGGGGCGCGACATTCTGGCCGCCTGCGGCCAATTGAGCGGTAAAGCCCTTGAGGAGAACACATCACAATGCCTGGTCTAAAGGTGCCGTCTACAGGGACCCGCAGTTACAAAGGGTTGATTTTCTTTCTGGCCGCCTTTATCGGCATCAGCTTCTTCTGGCAGATCATCCGTCTGCTCACCGACTGGTTCTGGTTTCAGGAAGTCGGCTACGAGCCGATTTTCACCGTGACGCTCTGGAGTTCCATTGCCTCAGCCGCTTTTTTCGGTGTGCTGTTTTTTGTGATCTTCTTCTTCAATCTTTACCTGGCCGACCGCCTTTCGCCGCCGTCCGGCGTGACCGACCAGCAGGGCTCCTTCCCCCATCCCCATCGACTGCCCACCCTGGGTCCGCTTCGTACGATCATTTTTCTGCTCTCTCTTCTCTTCAGTTACGCTGCCGCCATGAAAGCGGCCTATCTCTGGAAAAGCATCCTGAGTTTCTTTTATGCGGTCCCCTTTGATCTGAAGGATCCCCTGTTTCACTATGACATCGGTTTTTTTGCTTTTCGGCTGCCTCTTCTTCAGGAACTTTCTTCCTGGCTTTTTTCAACCCTGATCCTTACTGCCGTCGCTACGGGCATTCTCTACTTTCTCCGCCGCTCGTTTCTGTTTTTCCCGCCGAAAACATTCCATGTTCTCCCCGCGGCAAAGACGCACCTTCTCATCCTGATCGCCCTGCTTTTTTTCCTGGGGTCTTTCGGCTTCTGGCTTCAACTGATGGAGGTGCTGTTTACAAAGCGGGGGGTGGTCTTCGGTCCCGGCTATACCGATACAACAACCCAGCTGTCGGTCCTCCGGTTGCTCATGGTTCTCAGCATCCTCTGTGGAGCCTCTCTTTTCGCCTTTGCCTTCGGGAAGTCCTGGCGGATACCGGCAGTCTCCGTGCTGCTCCTGTTGCTGGTCATGGTGATCGGCCGGGGCCTGTATCCTTCCTTCATCCAGAAATTCAAGGTTGTCCCCAACGAGATTGTTCTTGAGCGGCCCTATCTCGAACACAATATCCGGTATACAAGGATCGCCTACGGACTCAATCATATAGAGGACAGCGAATTTCCGGCGGACAATACGCTGACCCAGCAGGACCTGGTGAAGAATTCTCTGACCATCAAGAACATCCGGCTGTGGAACCATGGCCCCCTTTTACAGACCTACAGCCAGATGCAGGAGATCCGGACGTATTACAAGTTCCTTGATGTCGATAATGACCGCTACATCATCAACGGGGAGTATCGCCAGATCATGCTTTCACCCCGGGAGATTTCCTACGCGTCGCTGCCCTCGCGAAGCTGGGTCAATGAGCACCTCACCTATACGCATGGTTACGGCGTTGTCATGGGTCCGGTCAACCGAATTTCCCAGGAGGGGCTTCCCGAATTTTTTATTCGTGATATTCCGCCGGTTTCTACCACCTCCGTCGTCGTCAAACAGCCAAAGATCTACTACGGGGAAAAATCCAATGACTATGTCTTTGTCAACACGAAGAGGCCTGAATTCGATTATCCCGTGGGGGACAAGAACGTCTATTCCCGCTACGACGGCAAGGGAGGGGTGCCTCTCTCCTTCTTGAAGAAGCTGCTTTTCGCGGCTCGCTTCGGTTCGTTGACGATCCTGCTGTCCGATGACATTACCCCGAAGAGCAAAATCATGTTTTATCGGGACATCGAGGAACGGATTGCCCGGATTGTGCCCTTCATCCGCCTCGATAAAGACCCCTATCTCGTCATTACCAAGGAGGGCAGGCTTGTCTGGTTCGTCGATGGTTACACCACCACGACCAGGTTTCCCTATTCCGAACCCGTTGCCGGCATCGGCAACTACATCCGCAATTCCCTGAAGGCGACCGTTGACGCCTACGATGGAACGGTTCAGCTTTATATCAGCGATCTCAACGATCCGATCATCAAGACCTATGCCCGCATGTTTCCAGGCGTTTTTCGTCCCCTTTCCACAATGCCGGCAGATCTCCTGAGTCATATCCGTTATCCCGCCGGCATGATGTCCATCCAGGCCAGAATGCTCCGAACCTACCACATGGAAGACCCTCAGGTTTTTTACAACAAGGAAGACCTCTGGACCATCCCCCGTAAATTCGGTGCGGAGAACAATGAAGAGATGGAGCCTTATTACACCATCATGAAGCTTCCAGAGGAAAGCAGGGAGGAATACATCCTCCTGCTTCCGTTCACACCCAGCAACAAGGATAACCTCTCGGCGTGGATGGCCGCCCGCTGCGATGCACCAAACTACGGGAAAATGATCGTTTACCATTTTCCGAAGCAGAAACTCGTCTACGGAACACGCCAGATCGAAGCCCGCATTGATCAGGATACGGAAATCTCCAAGCAGATTTCTCTCTGGAACCAAAGCGGTTCACAGGTGATCCGGGGCAGTCTTCTCGTGATCCCGATTGAAAAATCGCTTCTTTACGTCAGTTCCCTCTACCTGGCGGCGGAAAAAGGCCAGCTTCCCGAATTGAAGAGAGTTATTGCCGCTTACGGCAATGCCATCGCCATGGAGGAAAACCTGGAATTGTCCCTTCAGCGGATTTTCGGGGGAAAACTTTCCCGGGACGGCGAGACGCCGACTGCTGAGCCTCGGACGGCAGCCGTTCAAGGCAGCGGGTCCGTTTCAGAAGAAACGGACCGGGGAATCGGCCTTAAGGCTCTGGAGCATTATCGACGGGCCCAGGATTTTCTGAAGCGCGGGAATTGGGGCTCTTACGGGGAGGAGCTGGACAAGATGGCGAACCTGCTGAAGAAGCTGGAAAAAAAGGACTAGATGGCAGGCAGGGTTAAACGATTGCTCTGAAAGGCACTGATGACCCGCTGGGTAAACGTGCTGTTCGGATCTTTGTGATCCGGCATCCTGGCCAGATGTCGCTTTGCCCGGTACGGCCCCACGTTATAGGCATATAAAGCCTTCCGGAGCGTTTTGAATTCATCAAGCAGCTGCGATAAAAAATACACGCCGATTTTGATGTTTGTTCTCGGATCAAAGAGATCTAAAGAGCCATTGCTTGCGGGGTCGGCCTTTCGAACAATTCCCCGGGCTGTTGACGGCTTCAGCTGCATAATTCCTTTTGAGCCGTCGGGTGAAACGGCATCATGCCTGTAGTTGCTCTCCACTTCCATCACGGCAAGAACAAGGCGGTAATCCACATTGCGAATCTGCGATTCTCTGCAGACGGTTTGGGCAACAGCCCGCAGATTTCTACCGCCCAGTTTTGCCTTCTTATCCTTCAAGTGCTGCTCAACTTTGCAGACGACTGCTTCGGACGCTTTACTTTCCCCGGCTATTGCCTCTGAACCGGAAAGATCAGGGAAGCCCAGAAAGATAATGATGAGGCATGATAAAACACTGAAACACTGCTTTCTGTATTTTCTCATGGGCGCTTGGTTAACATAAGAAAACTCATTATGTCAACCTTATTTTTTATCAGCTAATTCCTTAAGCCAAACTTAAAAATTCGGCTGAGGATTTCCGCCATGATCCTCTTGAATTTCAGGAGCATAAAATAACCCGATGTGTCTGATATAATATGGAAAAGCATTCTTCAGAACAAAAGGCGGGGACTCATCCTTCCCAACGTCGATGGAGGGGTTCCAGGCCCGGATCGCCCTGGACTGTTTGCGCAGCGTGTTCGTTTTTTATCTTTTTTTTGTCACAGGGGCATGAAGAGCCGGAACGTCTTGCCCGTTTCGATGTCCCGCACCATCAGCCGAAGCTCCCGGGCTTTTTTCGCCTCCCCGGGAAAGAAAAGGAATCCATGAGCGATTTCTCCCGCCTGGATGGCCCTTTTTTCCAGAGAACGGGTAGCGAGATCTTCGTTGATTTCCCGCTGGACGTCAGCATCGGTCATCCCCTTGATTCCTCCAAGGGTTGCTCCGGCAGCGGCTCCGATGGCCGCACCCTTCCCCAATGCCTCCCCGACATTGGTCCCTGTGACGATGCCGACGGCTGCTCCAAGAAGGGCCCCTGCCGCACCACCCAGCAAGCCCGTGGTCGCCGCTTCAGGGGCCACCTTTCCGAATTTGGTCGCCTTCTCGATCCGGTCATACGCCATCCGCGCGTCAAGAATCGGCCACATGTTGCTTTCTTCATCGATCAGCCAGGTCTGTTCCGGAATGATCTCCAGGGGCGAGGGCCCCTTGTTGTCAAAAACAACCTGAACAGGAAGGATTCCGGCGCCGCGGATGTCAAAGCCGAATGCATTCTGGGCCTCCCGGTTGTCATCATAGGACCGTGAGGCAATCTGAGCACCGGCCGCCGACTGGACATTGGGGTAGGCGGCAGGGACTTTGAAGGGAACCACCTGCCTTTCATACCTTGTACAGGCAGAAAGAACGAAGATGGCGACAAGTACAGGAATGATACAACACCAGACATTTTCTTTCTTCATCATGACACATGTTCTCCTTGATGCAAACGGCGATTCTTTTTCCGGCATACCTGCCGCGACCACGGATGAGAGCAGGCATCTTCCGCAGGTCAGCGACGGAAGGACAGTTCCCGGATCTTCTTTCTGGATTTTTCACCCCACTCCGTATCGGGCGCCAGCCGGATCACCTCCTGGAACGCCTCTTTCGCCTTCTCCCTGTTTCCCTGCTCGACAAAACATTGCCCGATCCAGTAATAGGACTCTGCCAGGGCGGGAACCAATTCTACCGACTTCTGCAAATGCTTGAGGGCTTCATGGGGACGCCCGGAGGCGAGAAGGGCGATTCCCCAGTTCTTTTCGAGAAATGGCAAATCGGCGGGTTCAGGGTTCTGTGTGCTCGCCAGGCCGTACTGCTGCAGTGCGGCCGCATAACTCCCCTTGTGGTAATAGGCCAGCCCCATATTGTAATGAGCTTTTGCCGGTGTGTCGTAAAGGATGTTGGCCAGGGCCTTTTCAAAGGATTCTATGGCCAGATCCCACTTTTCCATGTTCAGATAGATCGTCCCTAGGAAGTTGTGCGCCTCCGAGTAGTTGTTATCCAGGCTGATGGCTTTTTTCATCTCTGCGATGGCGAGCTCCTGAAGCCCTTTGCCGCTGTAGGCGATCCCCAGCAGGTAGTGGATCTTTGGATTCGCTTCCCCCAGCTTCTCCGCCTTGAGCAACTCCTTCAGTGCGGAGTTATATTCCCCCGATTGCATATAGGCGACCCCTATGTTCATATGGGATTCCGCCTGCTCCTGATTGACTGTGACACATCCCGCCACAAGAAAAAGCCATGAAAACCATACCCCGACGGTGAAAGAAAAGACCCTGGTTCGCCTCTGGCCGGTTCTGCCGCTGCCGGCAGGGAAAAGCTCTCGATTACGATCGTCCTTCATCTTGCGCTGTCTGCCCCCTTGGAATATTTTCCCTTGTTTCCGTTAATCCACCAATCACTCTTATCCTGAAACCACCAGTCGGAGGAATCCGTCTCCAGGATCTGATTCGCCGTTTCACGCGCGCTGTCCGTGCAGAGGCGTTGAATGGCGAAGGTAATCCACTCTCTACTGTATTTATTACCAAGATCCCCGTATTCCTTCAACTGAAGAATCAAGGCGAGCTGATCCGCATCACGGACAATGAGAGACTCCCGGGTCTTTCCCTCGTTGAATTCATCAATGCATGCCTTGATCTCTTCCCCGAAGAAGAGGGTGTCCGTCAGCTCACGGACCGCTTTGCCTTCGTCCACCGTCACGTATTTTTTGTTCACGTAGTTCATATCGCCTGTCCTGGCTTCGGGAAGGTCATGGAAAAGGCACATTTTTAACACCCGGCGCTCGTCAATGTCCTGCTCCAGCTTGCAGAGGGTATAACCGATGAAAATCGTCCGGAGGATGTGCTCCGCAACAGATTCACAACCCGAACCGAGAAATTGAAAACCCGTCCGCGGAGTCTTCTGCAGCATGCCGACTTCAAACAGAAAATTCACGATCTCTTTCACTTCGCATCCTTCTTCAACGTCTTGATCCGATTGGCCATCATTTCCGACACTTTTTTAACCTGGAGCTGCAGAGCGGCAATCCCCTCGGGCTTCATGGCCACAATCCTGTCCAGTTGATCCTTCCAATGCTCAATGACGGCCACTTCATTTTCCCGTACCCTTTTTTCAAACCGCGTCTGCACTTCCTTCAAAAAGGCTGCTTGATCCTCTTTAGCCACGGCGAACCCCCTTCTTTTCTTTGTGTTTCGAACCTCTTCATTCCTGTCCCGGTCCGGTCCGGCGGCTTCACCACCTCTTCACGGCGCTGCAGGCGGAGTCTCGGCCACGCAGCCCGTTCGTCCGCTGTGGAATGAAATGCGGCTGAAATGATGCCCTGTTTCTGCGGGAATTCCAGCGCCTGAATATCCGGGTAATGCGGCCTGCCTGCAAGGAATTCCCTAAATAATCCTTGAATTTCCTATAACATTTAACTAAATCTTGCAAACATGAAGTTGTCGTTGCCTTGACTTCAAAAAATTGACATTCCTCTACAAGTTCGATATGTACTTCAGGCACTTTAACTTTTGCGGTCATGGCCATGTCGATCGTGTCAACTCCATATGGAAACACCTTCTCGGCTGGCGGTCCTGTCGGCTTCTTCACGGATGCGGCGTTCTTTCCGCATCGCCTCTAAACCGCTGCCCGGCGATATTCAGCAACCATTGGAATGACCTGTCATTGACCACGACTTGAGGATACTTACATGAACAAATGCCTTCTGCTGTTCTTGATTCTAGGGTCCTGGTCTCTTCTGACACAGCCTATCCCCACTTCGGAAGCCAAGGAAGATACGGCCCATATGGTGCTCCGCAAAACCGCGGGAACCGGAAAGACAACTCAGGAGTATGTAGTCCGGAAGGGGGACAGCATCGATCGGATCGTCAAGCAATTTCTCAAGAACTCCGCGCACCGCTACACGCTCATCAGAGAACTGAACCCGGACTTGAAGGACCTTCACAGGATTTACCCCGGCCAGACGATTCTTCTTCCCGTCCTGGCAGAAGAAGGAAAGGAGTCCGTTGCCCCTGCACCGGCTCAGAACGGTCAGGTCGTCCCATACCAGGTCAAAAAGGGGGATTCCATCATTCGGATCCTGAAGCATCAGTTAAAGCTTCAAGAAGCCGAAGCCCACAAGGCTTTGCGGATTGTCAGCCAGGTGAATCCAGGGCTCAAGAACCTCAGCCGCATTTCGATCGGCCAGACGATCATGCTGCCGGCCATCAGCCTTCTGACGTCTTCACCGGCCGTTCAGCCCGAACAGAACGCCGAAAAGAGAAGGGTGGAGATCAAGCCCATCCTCCCGCCCGACAAGGACATGGCTCTTCTGAAACAGCTTCTCGGCAGAAGCCACGGAAATCTGAATCAGAAAGGCAGTTATTTTCTTCCCCTGCCGCAGATGGGGCGGGTTACGATTGACTGCAGCGCCATCCCGGTGGTGGAGTTTGACGACGGCAGCACCATTCTGCTGGATTTTGGAAACAGGATCCCGGACTCTCTGCAGAGGCTGATTAAAGCGAACTGGAAAAACTATTCCGTCCTCAAGGTCAAACCGTCCCAGGATATCTTCCTGATTCTCCAGGAAATCATGAACGCCTCGGGCTCCTATTCCATGCGAAGGGGGCTCAAACCAATCCTGTTGGAGAGGAATCCGCAGGTTCTGATTAATCTCGACTGGATCATCACAACAAAAAACCCCACGGCGGACAGACCTAGTTTTCATGGCATTCTCCTGGTTTCCGACAAAACGCGCCTCCTTCCCGGGCAGATCAGACAATATGCCTCCCAAAAAGGGTTTCAATTCACGGAAGTGGTCAATGGAGAGATTTCCTTCCCACCACCTGCCGACAAATCTCCTCCAACCCTGCAGCCGAAATCGATTGACGCCGTCGACCGGATGGATTTGATCTTTAACCTGTTGACTGAACTGGGCTACAGCCCTGCAAGAAACCAGGAGATCAGGCTCCTGGACAACAGCAGCGCCGGATTTCATCTGTCGCTGAAACCCGATATTCTCCTTAAAACAGAGTCACGCGAAATCCTCATGTTTACGAAAAAGCCCCCTCGGCAGTTTCTGGAGGTCCTGTCGAAGCAGAAAAAGGAGGTCCTCCTGGTCAATACCCGGCTTTCCAAAAAGGCCAATCTCAGCCAGGTTCTTTCGGCGCTTTCCCTTCCCGACGCCTTCGATAAACGTTACGCATTCTATATCGCCGAACGGGGCAGAAAAGCGACGATCACCGTCACCCTCTCCGCCTTGAAAATTGAACGGCCGAACCGCAGTCCCCTCTTTCTTGTCGACTGCAGCCTGGACCCCAATCTTTATTCCCTGCTTCATAAGGATTGGAATGTGGAACTGGTTCAATATTGATGACCCGGGGGCTTGCCGTATTTTCCGGAGGTCTTGACAGCATCCTTGCCGTCAAGGTCATCCAGGATCAGGGAATCGATGTCCTGGGGATCACCTTTGAAACCCCCTTCTTCAGCGCAGGGAAAGCCCGCCGCGCCGCCGCGCAAATCCGCCTTCCCCTGACCGTTCTGGACATTACCGACGAACATCTACGGATGCTTCTTTCCCCCAGGTACGGATACGGAAAGAACCTGAACCCCTGCATCGACTGCCACATCCTGATGATCAAAACGGCGGGGGATAGAATGGCTGAACTGGGAGCGGATTTTATCTTCACGGGTGAAGTTCTTGGACAGCGGCCCATGTCCCAGGGAAAGCAGATGCTCGAAGTGATTGCCAAAAATTCCGGATATCGCGATGATCTCCTGAGGCCGTTGTCCGCCAGGCTGCTGCCTGAAACCAGGCCGGAACGAGAGGGGATCGTTCAGCGTGACAGGTTATTGGACATTTCGGGACGGGGCCGGAAAATACAGATCGAACTGGCCGATTACTACGGAATATCCGATTACGACCCCCCTGCCGGCGGCTGCCTCCTCACCGATCCGATGTTCACCATACGGCTTAAGGATCTTTTCAGCCACAAACAAGATTTTTCCCGCCGGGATATTGAACTTTTGAAAGTCGGCCGCCACTTCCGTTTGAACGAATCAACCAAAATCGTGGTGGGCAGAAACCGCAATGATAATGAAACAATCCAGAAGTTGACGGAGAAAGGGGATGTCACGGTTTACATGACCTCTTTCCGGGGGCCCACCGTTCTGATTCCCGGGGGCGGCAGCGCTGAAGTGCTGCATCTGGCTGCGGCAATTTGCGCCCGTTACAGCGATGCCCCAAGGGATGCCGACGTCACCGTGACCTGCCTATGTGAAAGCCGGACCTCTTTTGTCGACGTTACGGCAGCCTCACCGGAAATCATCGCCACCTGGAGAATTTAGCGCCCCCTGTTTTTCCTCTTCATATAACCTGTACCCTGCGAAGGGCCTTTCGTTGAACACTCCTCGAGGAACAGCCCTTCGCCTTTTCCGACAGGCTCAAAAATTCCCATTCTTATCATGCAATACCGATGTTGTCGTTTGCCCCCGGAGGACATGGATGTGCTCCGCTTGAAATAGACGGAGCTTGACAAGTGTCGGATTAACACATAATATGTCATTAGAGGTAACAAATAGTCATTACAAAGAAGAATAACAACATTTTACGGAAAGGAGCCCTATATGTTTGAAGTCAGCGAAGACGCATCGAAAAAGATCAAACAGTTCCTTGAAGAACAAAAAAATGTCAGGCCTATCAGGATCCTGGTCTCTGAAGGCGGATGGCGAGGTCCATTTCTTGTGATGGCTATGGATGATAAGAAGGAGGATGATGAGGTTTTTACCGATAGAGGCGTGAGGTTTCTCGTGGAAAAATCTCTTTTTGAAAAGGCAAAGCCCATCAGCATCGACTACGTTCACTCCACCTTCGGTTCCGGCTACATCCTGAATTCGGAACTCTTGAAGCACTGGAAAGGCGGTGTGTTCGGGGGATGCAGGAACATCTGTGAAAGCTGTGAAGATTTCAAATAACGGGGATCCCCGCAGAAGCAGGCGGGGCACTGAACGTTCGCACAATTCATCCCGTTGAATTACGGAACCGACAGCCACCCCGACCGGACGCGCCTTCTGCAGGCGGCCTCCGGCCGGGGTTTTTATGTTTTGCTCCCCGGACGCGGCTTCGCTGTCCGATCCGTCCTGATCCATCCTTGCTTCCCCGATCATCGAAGGGCAGAGGGGTGCATTTCTTTGCCGCGGAGCCCAGAACCGATCGACGAGCCCCCCTTCATTTCTCCTGGTGCTGCGGTCGAAGGAGATCTTCAACTGTTTTGACGGGATTGAACGTCTCCAGGGGCACTTCGATCAGCACGGTGTTCCAGTCGGCCATGGCGCCATTCCACAACCCCGGGAGTTCCAGCGCATACAATTCTCTGCCCTTTTCCGTTTTCCGGGCAATGGAAATCGCCCTGGGATTCACAAATTGCCGCAGGTCGAACTTCCTAGACAAGTAATCCCGAACGCCGCAGACCAGATCCACGGGGTTGAAATGGGTTGCAGCCCGCCAGAGGGAGCGCTGTGACTCGGAGTTCGAGTCCACTTGAATCTCCTCAACGATCTGGAGGGACAACGCGCCGGTTTCGTCCTCAACCCAGAAAGGGCCGCCACCCGGTTCGCCGACGTTTCTGACAACACCGCAAACCCGCAAGGGACGGTTCAAGCGCTGGAAAACCTGTCTGCATCGTTCGGAGAGTGAAGCCCCGTTGAAAGCCGGTGGGAAGGAGAGGCACAGATCCCTCCGACAGAATGCGATGATCTCGGAGAGCTCGTCTTCGGTTAGTCCGCCTTCGGTCAACCTTGCGGCATAGGAGAAGATTCTCCTCTGCAGCCGTATGAGGTATCCCCCAAGAATCTGTTTGTACAACACCGTTGACGGCTTCAGGGAATCGGGGACGACATTGTCGATGTTCTTGATGAAGACGATGTCTCCATCCAGGGCATTCAGATTTTCCAGCAGTGCACCGTGGCCTCCGGGACGGAACACGAGGAAACCATCCAGATCGCGGAAAGGGGCCTTCTCCAGATCGACGGCAATGGTGTCGGTATGGGCATGCTGGATGGAAAGGGACAGATCGAATGACGCATTCCACCGTTTCTCATAGATCTCGTCAATCCGCCTGAGAAATTCCTGAATCGCCCCTTCGTGCTCGGCAGAAACCGTAAAGTGGACACGGCACCTTCCCTGAGCATCCTTGACATAAAGCGCCGCTTCCACAAGATGTTCTTCAATAGCCGTCCGCGAGCCTTCCGGAGATAAGTGAAACTTCAGAAGCGCCTTGGGCAGTTGACCGTAGCTGAGGCCGTCCGCGGCCAGAACCGTTGACAGGATCGGGCAGACATCTCCTTTTTCCAAAAGGTCATCGAGATTCCTCCCCGCTTTGGCCAAGACGGATTTCAAATCTTCAAAAAAAGCGTACTTTTTCAGATCCCTCAAAAATTTCGTTCTCGAATCCTCATCCTGCAGTCCACCGGCATCCAGAATCCGGTACCAGTCCTTGAACATGCGACTGGCCGCCCCTGAAGCGGGAACAAACTTCAGCATCCGCCCGGCCCCGGCTTCTTCCTCGTGGAGACGGACCAGCTCCCCGCCCTCCTCCTCGCCGACGACGAAGATCCCATCCTGGAGGGTACAGGGACGATTCAATTTCAAAGGAGCCGCCCCTTCCCGAAAAATCCTGATCTGCTCCATCGCCTGCTCAACAGACAATCCCCGCTCCTCAATCTGAGCCTTATCCTGATCGGAAAATATACGTTGTAACGTCATGGTCATATCCCTCTGGTTGCGTTCCCTGGTATCGGGGCATCGATCTTCAGCCCGCTGCATGGTTTTCCTGTCTTTGCGTCGCCTTTGCGGATGGCATTCTTCAAGCACGGATCATGGGGAATCATTCCGCCAGGCGTTACGATCCGCTTTTCCTGCCGCTGTTTCTTCTGCGGATCCTGTCCTTGACAAACCGCTTATTCTCCCTCTGTAAGCGGGATATGTCCTTCTGTCTCCGGCTGACCCTTTCCCTGGACATGGCTTTCTTCTCCGTCCGGCCTGCAATGCGATTTTCCACCCGTCCGCAGCGGCTGCAGATCAGGCCCGGCATCCTGTTTTCCACCTCTTTGCCTTTCATTTTACCACAATACCTTCCCGTTTTACATTGTTTACTGGATCGCCGCCGCCTGGTGCCGTGGAGTTTCTGCCGGACAGGCATAAGCTCCGCACCCGCCTCTCTCAGGATAAAAGCCTTGACAGCTCTGTTTCTATGAATGTATAACCCCGTAAAATATCAGCTCAGAGGAGGTTTATGCAAATGACGGTAAAAAAACTTGGTGTTCTTGGCGCCGGCGCCATGGGCGGCGGGATTGCCCAGCATGCGGCTCAACTTGGCGTTGAAATCGTTCTTGGCGATATTGATATGAAGTTTGTCGACGGCGGGATTGCCCGGATGGAAAAGCTGATGGCCGGCTCCATCAAAAAGGGAAAAATGACGGAAGCGGAGGCGAAGGCCGCCATTGGAAGAATCAAGAAAACCGTCCAGATGGAAGATTTTGCCGACTGCGACTTTGTCATCGAAGCCATTATCGAAAACCTGAAGATCAAGCAGGATGCCTTTGCAAAACTCGATTCGGTGGTCCGTCCGGACACCATTCTGGCATCGAATACCTCGTCCATGTCCCTGACTGAAATTGCCGCCGCCACCAAACGGCCGGACCGGGTCGTCGGCATGCATTTCTTCAATCCTCCTCAGGTCATGAAGCTGGTCGAAATCATCCGGGGATATTTCACCTCCGACGAGACCGTCAAGGCTACGGAAGACTTCACCAAACAGCTCAACAAGATCTCCGTCGACATCAAGAAGGATGCCCCCGGCTTCGTCGTCAACCGCATCATGATGGCCTCGGCCGTGGAGGCCCTGAAGCTTTACGAGGAAGGCGTAGCCACCATGGAAGACATCGACAAGGCGGTCAAGCTCGGCCTGAACTACCCCATGGGCCCCTTTGAGCTGATGGATCTGGTGGGTGCGGACATCAACAAGCACATCCTGGATTATTTATTCGCCGAAACCGGTGAAGTCCGCTGGAATTCTCCCCTCTCCCTCAAGCTGAAGACGAAGGCGGGCCAGCTGGGCCGAAAGACCGGCGCGGGCTGGTACAAATACGAATAGGCAAGGGGGTTTTAGAGATGGCATATGAAATGATCCTTTTGAACATTGAAGGCAGAATCGCCACCATATCGCTCAACCGGCCTCCGATGAACCCACTGAACAGCGTCATCCTCCGGGAAATCACGGAAGCCATAAGTGAAATCGAAGCGGACGAAAACGTCAAGGTCGTTATTGTCAACAGCGTTGGCGAGAGAGCTTTTGCGGCAGGCGCCGATGTCAAGGAAATGGTGAACCTGACCCCCGTGGAACTCTACGATTTCTGCCAGGGCTTCCGCAAGGCCTGCGAAAGCCTCAACAGGTATGCTCTCCCCGTAATCGCCGTCATCAAGGGGCTGACTCTGGGAGGCGGATGTGAACTGGCCATGGCCTGCGATTTGAGAATTGCAGCGGAAAATGCCAAGTTCGGTCAGCCGGAAATCAACCTGGGCATCCTTCCCGGCGCCGGCGGAACGCAGCGATTGACCCGGCTGATCGGTCCGGCCCGCTCCAAGGAGATGATCCTGACAGGGGATATGATTGACGCAGCGACAGCCGAGCGCTATGGCCTGGTCAACAAGGTGGTTCCCCTTGAGGACGTTGACAAGGCGGCGATGGAGCTGGCGGAAAAGCTGGCATCGAAGCCCAAAGTGGCCCTCAAGATGGCCAAGGCTGCCATCAATGCCGGACAGAACGTCGATCTCGGAAGCGGGCTTGATTTTGAAATTCTCAGCTTTGCCTTAGCGAGCGCATCCGAAGACAAGCTCGAGGGGATGACGGCCCTGCTGGAAAAGCGGAAAGCGAACTTCAAAGACAAGTAACCCACGACCCTGTTCCTGAATTCCTTGTTTGGAAGGGTGAGCGTGCACGCGCCGAAAAAAACGCTCATCCTTCCGGACTGTTCATTCTTCACTCAGCCTCTTTTTGTCCCGACCAGCCTCACGGCCCATTTACTTCAACCTACGATCCCGCTTTTTTAACGTAGGGATTTCATAAGGAAGCAGCCATGATCAGCGAATCCGTTCTCGTTGAACTGCAGAATATCTTGGGCAGGGAAGATGTCCTCACCGCCAGGGAAATTTTGAAGACCTATTCCTATGATGGAACATCACAGTGGACCCATGAACCCGATGCGGTCGTTTTCCCTCGGACCGCCGAACAGGTATCCGCCATCATGAAACTGGCCAACGCCCACAGGATCCCCGTGACGCCGCGAGGCGGTGGAACGAATGTCAGCGGCGGGTCCATTCCCGTCCTGGGCGGCATTGTGCTGTGCACCACCAAGATGGACAAAATCCTCAACATCGACAGGGAAAATTTTACGGCAACGGTCGAATGCGGAGTAGTCCTGATGAATTTCAACACCCGCCTCGCCGCGGAAGGGCTCTTCTTTCCCCCGGATCCCCAGAGTTTTCTGGCTGCGACCATCGGGGGCATTGTGGCGGAAAACGCCGGAGGACCCGCCGGCGTCAAATACGGTGTCACGAAGCAGTATCTCCTGGGCCTGGAAGTTGTTCTGCCCACAGGCGAGATCATTCAGCTGGGAGGGCGCACCGTAAAGAACGTTGTGGGATACGACCTGACGATGCTCTTCTGCAGTTCTGAAGGGACGCTCGGCATCATCACCAAGGCGGAATTCAAGGTCAATGCAATCCCCCCCGCGAAAAAGACGATCCTGGCCATTTACGACGACGTCGCCGTCGCCGGCGAGAACGTCTCCCTGGTGCTGAAAAGCGGCGTTACCCCGGCCAAGATCGAGCTTCTGGACAACTGGCTTATTCACCGCATCGAAGAAGCCTCTCCCCTGGGACTGCCCGGGGAGGCCGATGCGGTCCTGATCTTTGAAGTGGATGGAATGGCGGAAGCTGTTGAAAAAGAAGCGGATAAGATTATTGAAATCGCCAGGATGAACGGAGCCAGGGAGGTGCGGCCCGCCAGGGACCAGGACGAGGCGAATCGCTTCTGGATGGCCCGCCGCGCCGGATTTGCCATGATCTTCGGCAGGGCCCCCACGGTCCTGGCGGAAGACGTCACCGTCCCCCGCGGCCAGATTCCCGCTCTGATCCGGAAGTGCCGGGAGTTATCCAGAAAATACGATCTTGAAATTGTGGTCATGGGCCATGCCGGGGACGGCAACCTTCATCCCTCGGTTCTGACGGATATCAAGGACAGGGAACATTTTGCACGTGCTGAAAAAGCCGTCGAGGGAATTATCGAGGCGGCCCTCGAGCTGGGCGGGGTTCTTTCCGGAGAGCATGGCATCGGGTTGGAGAAGCAGCGGTTTTTCCGACGGGCCCTGGGACCGACCGTTACCGATCTGATGAAGAACATCAAATCCCTGGTTGACCCGAACAACATCATGAACCCCGGCAAGATATGGGACTGAACCGATAACGAGACAGGCGTTGGAAGATTTGAACGAGCTTAAAAAAATTGAACAATACGTCGACCAGTGCATGAAATGCGGGTTCTGCACCTTCTTCTGCCCGATTTACCAGGAAGAGCTCGTGGAATCTTCCGCGGCTCGAGGCAAGATATTCCTGACGAAGCAGGTCCTAAAGGGCGGGCAGCAGCTCAGCGATCAGGCAATGGACATCATCGGAAAATGCCTTCTCTGCAAGGCCTGCGCAGTCAATTGCCCGGCAAAAACCCAGGTTGATCGTGTCATTGTCGGGGCCAGAGCCGAGCAGGTCCGGCAGCAGGGGCTTCCTCTTGTCAAGAGGCTGATCTTCCGCCACGTGATGGCCAATCGCCGGCTTTTCGGATGGACCGTGAAACTCGCCTCGAAACTCCAGTGGATGATACCGGGAAAGCAGGGCAAAATGAAGCACTTGCCTGATTTTCTTAAAGCATTGGGGCAAGGAAGGAACATCCCGGCCATCTCCAGCGTTCTCCTCCGGGATCAGGTTCAGGAAGTGAATCCGCCCTGGGATTCGAAGGCGCCCAGAATGCGGGTGGGATATTTCATGGGGTGCGCCACCGATTTTATTTTCCCCGAAACAGGCCTTAAAACCATTGAATTTTTAACCAGACACGGGATTGAAGTCGTTGTTCCCAAAGCACAGAGCTGCTGCGGCACCGCCATTTATTTCAGCGGCGATTTAGAGACGGGCAGAATGCTCGCTTACAGGAACATGGAAGCCTTCAAGGACCTTGACTATGTCGTCACGACCTGCGCCACCTGCAGTTCCAGCCTCAAGGACTATAAAGTCTACCTTCCTGAAAACGACAAGCAGAGGAAGGAATTTGAGGATTTTTCGAAGAAGATCAAGGACGTGACGGAATTTCTCGTGGATGTTCTGGACATTCCGCCTCAAGAATTTCATCTGAGGAAGGAGTTTCAGGGTAAAACCATCACCTGGCATGACCCCTGCCACCTCGTTCGCTACCAGAACATCCGCAACCAGCCTCGCCGGATTCTTCAGGCTCTTCAGGGATCGACCTACGTTGAAATGCCCAACGCCGACCGCTGCTGCGGCATGGGAGGATCCTTCAGCATTTACCACTATGATCTGACCAAGAAAATCGCCGACAGGAAAGTGGAAAGCGTGAAAGCCACCTCTGCCGATATCGTCGTAACGGCCTGCCCCGGCTGCATGATCAACCTGGCGGACCATCTCCAGAGAGCGGAAATGCCGCAGCAGGTGCGCCATCTCATGGATCTTTTTGAGTGAGGGGATTGAGGCGCCAACGCGCCTCACTTGAAAGGCCCTTCTTTCCGGTCAGCACGGACCGCTGCCCATGGACGTCATCACAAGGATCAACAGATTGTCATGGCCAACAGCACCTCGCCCATGAACCGGTCCATCTTCTCTCCATTGTCCTTCCTCGTCGCTTTCCGCCCAGCAACGGCCGAGTCTCTCTGGAGCCGGGGAGCTGTGAGACGGCAGGAACATTACCAGCCTCCTGATCCTTTCATTTCCGTCTGAAGCCTGTTTTCGGGTAAGCGGTCCGTCGGCTGCACCATCCGCAGGGTCCGCTCAAGGGCTGTGAGTTACGGTAAACGTCAGACGGTACGGATGCAACCCCCTCCCCGAGGCGACAGGCCCCTGTGGTCGGTTCATTAAAAAACGCCGGAACGATCCTTTTAACAATTTCATCAATGAGCCGTCATTTGCTATAATATCGCTATCTGAAAGCATGAAGCATCATATCGCCCGATAGGGAGGGAATGGCAATGATCCGCACGATCGTCGTTCTGCCGGTCCTATTGCTCCTGTTTGCGATTTCGGCTTTTTTTGCAGACGCCGCCGTTGATGGAAGAGGCATGGCCGATGTCGCTGCTTCGGAAGCTGAACCCGTCACGGCTCCGGTCGAGATTGACGGCGAGGTGCTGTTTCGTGTGCGCGGGGCGTCGTCGTTTCCTGCCGGACAGCGCGCTCAGGCAATCAAAAACCGCATCGAGGCCACTGCCGCCGACACATCCATCCGCAGTGACATGTTGCGCTCCGTCGAATCCGACAACATCACCACTCTCTTCGCCGGCAACCGGCTGCTGATGAACATCACCGATTCGGACGCCCTCCTGGAGCATTTGAATCGCAGCTATCTCGCCAAGGTTCATTTAACGAGGATCCGCCAGGCAATCAACGACTACCGTTACATGCGCAGCCGTGACGTGCTGCTGCAGGGATGCCTCTATGCCCTGGCAGCCACGGTCCTTCTGCTGCTTGGAATTTTTCTTCTGCTTCGGGTTGGCCGGCAACTCACCGAATTTCTCGACCGGCGTGTCAAGAGCCGGATTCGTTCTCTCGAGATTCAGTCCTTCAAGGTCGTCCGAGCGGAGCAGATCTGGCTGGCCATTCAGGGGATGCTTTATGCCATCCGCCTCGTCGTTATTCTGGCAGCGTTCTTTGCCTACCTGGATTTTGTTCTCGCCCTCTTCCCCTGGACGCGCGGCCTTGCCAACCGCCTTCTCGATCTCATCACCGGCCCGCTGACCCAGATGGGAAAAGCGTTTTTGGATGCGATCCCCAATCTCCTTATCCTTGTAATTCTTTATTATTTCTTTCGTTTTGTCCTGAGGCTTCTACGCCTCTTCTTTGATGCCCTATCCAAGGAGCGAGTCACGCTTGCCGGGTTCGATCCGGACTGGGCGCCCTCAACCTACAAGATCATCCGCTTCGCTCTCGTTACCTTCGCCCTGATTGTAGCCTATCCTTACATCCCCGGTTCCGGGTCTGCCGCCTTCAAGGGAATTTCGATCTTCCTCGGTGTCGTGTTCTCGCTGGGCTCCACCTCTCTGGTTTCGAACATCATTGCCGGTTACATGTTGACCTACCGCCGGGCGTTCAAAATCGGAGACCGGGTGAAGATCGGGGACGTGACGGGGGACGTGACGCTGACACGTCTGCAGGTCACCCATCTGCGCACCCTGAAGAACGAAGAAGTGAGCATTCCCAATTCGCAGATTCTCAACGGCAATGTGGTGAACTACAGTTCTCTTGCCCACACACAGGGGCTGATCCTGCATACCACGGTCGGGATCGGTTACGAAACCCCCTGGAGACAGGTGGAGGCCATGCTGCTCATGGCGGCAGATCGCACCCCGGGATTGCTGAAAGCCCCTCCTCCGTTTATTCTGCAGAAGGAGCTGGGAGACTTTGCCGTGTTCTATGAACTCAATGTCTATACCGATAATCCCCTGGAGATGACCAGGCTCTACACGGAACTGCATCGGCAGGTCCTGGACGTCTTCAATGAGTTCGGCGTCCAGATCATGACTCCTGCTTACCGGTCTGACACGCTGGAACCCAAAGTCGTCCCGCGGGAGCAATGGTATGCGCCGCCGGCTAAGATCCCTCCAGAAACTTGAAGGGCTTCACGATGGACCCTGCCCCCGGAAACCCGGCCATGTTGAACTGGGATCGTTTCCACGGGAAGTCAACGGCATTGCGGAAAGAGCAGGAAAAAAGCCGCAGAAACGAGGCTTTTTCCCGACGTGGCAGTGGGGGGGTATCGGCCAACCCTTTCGGCTCCTTTCATGAAGGATTTTAACATGGTTTGCGGCAGGCTGATCGGCCGGGGAAACGAGGCGAGGCCAGAGCGAAATGGCCTGAGCAGGATTGATGACGGAGGCATAAGCACTTCCCGCAGGGCAACACGGTGAGCAGCGGCAGCGCCGCCAAAGCCGGCGAGGCGGAACTGGGAAGCGGTTTCTCAGTGAGGCAGCCTGTCTGCTGCGGTGCGGTCATTCATCGACATTCCCGGCTGCTGGTATTTATCCAGAAACACCTTCAGGTATTCCGTAATTGCATCCAGGTGATCTCTCTTCATGTCTCCGCTGGCCTCCGACTGTTGATACACCGTTCCCAGGACATCACATATGCCCTTGATATCTTCGTACTCAGTCATCAGCGGTTGAATTGCCTTCATACGGCCTTCCTTTCTGCCCCGATCCGTTTCTGGTAAAAAAATCCAATCAAAAGTGGATTTGAATCCGGCCCAGGCCTTGTTGAACAGGTGCACATGTCCGGCAGGGCCTTAAGGATCTTTCTCCAGGGACTATATAGGAAGGATGCAACTTTTTCACTACTGGACAACTACGGATTGTATCCCAGTTAAAAACTGGAATTATTCGCCAAAGGGATGGCTCCTGACTCCAACAGGAAGGAATCCGAAAACCGCAAGCCCCTTATCCCACGGCTCACTTGTTGACTGGATAAAGTCGTGGCGCCAAAACTTCTTGACACAGAAATCCACGCTTTCTATATTACATTGGCCGACCGGATGCTCGCCGCACGCAAGCTGTGCTCGACTCGGTCGATCTCTTGTTTCAAGAAAGGGAATTGCACATGAAAAAAATGTTTCTCCTCCTTCTGTTAGTGTGTTTTGCTGTCCCCTGTCTGGCTGATGACACCATCTATTGCCCAACGGACGCCAAGGAGCGCGAAAAAAAGTGCCAGCAGGCCAAAGAGGAGAATAAAGCGATTGATGAAACCATCAATCGCTGGGAGCCCATGGTCAACAACAGCACTATGATGATGTACATGATCACCAGGATGAAGGGGGAAAGCCCAAATCAGTATGCCAGCCGGGTAAGTTCAATGAAAGCATTTTATTACCGTGGGTTGAATTATCCGGTCCGTGGAAGATTCACAAGAAACGGGACAGCCTTTATTCCGCTGACCTATCAGGAGGCGGAAGGCGTCTTGAGCCGCGCCTTTCAAAGCCGGCAAGAGGTGGCACAGCAGATGGAACATGTCAGGAAGAACACCCAGACCTTGAAACCGATGATCAAGAATAAAATGGCACAGCTTCAGAAAGATCGTCAGCGAAACTGGCTTTTCCTGGCGCAGTGTTGCGGATACCGCTGGACGACGGAAGAGCCCCCGAAAACGCCGGAGAGGACACCCGACACGGGTGGCCAAAGGGGATTGCTCGGAGTTGAATCCGAAGAACAAACACAGCAGGGAATCAAATACTGAGAATAACGCGGGCAACGCCGGCATTCACTCCCCTGGTTTATGGCCTGCCCTCATGAGACCGGCCGGCATCTTCCGGGATTTCGGAAGGCTTGTTCTGGCTCCCCTTCTTCGCGCCTGCCTCACGTAAATATTCGACCAATTCCGGGCTGCCAAAGTCCTCGGCGACATCCAGAACCGTCTTGCCGTCATCATTGACCGCATGAAGATCGGCGTTGACGGACAGCAGGTATTCAATGCCTTCCAGATAGCTACTGTAAGCGAACCAGATAAGGGGCGTGTTTCCCTTCAGGCTTCTCGCATTCACGTTCGCGCCGGCTGCGACCAGTAGACGGGCAATCGGCACCTCCTGGAAAAACAGCGGCGTCATGCCGGACTGCCTGTCGGGCAGGTTGACGTCTGCGCCCCGTGAAATCAGGTATTCAGCCGTAGCGGCATCTTTCACCAGATGAAGGGCGGATTCGCCCTTTTCGTTGCGCACGTTCATGTCGATCCCCCGGTCCAGGCATTCTTTCACGTTGTCCAGAAAACCATTCTGAACAGCTTCAAGGAATTGATCCGCTGTCACCCGGGCTGGACCGGCTTCAAGAGCCGAAGCGTCCACACCGCTGCCAATGGCCACGTGTCCTGCACCTTCAGCGTGTGGAGATGATAAAACAGGAAGCATCATGGCCGCCGCAACCAGGACCAGGCAGATTGTTCCAGGGAAAAGAATCATACGGCACCTCGTGAAACCCACTGGCATGGAATGGAAAAACACTCCTGTTTTCATATCACGGATACGATGGATTTTAAAATAATACATCTCTTTTCCTGCCTCATCAGAGACATGACCAGTTCCTTTCCCGGGTAACATGTTGTGTGACGGTATCCCCTAAAAGACGGCCAGGCCATATCTCCCCCGGCTGCCACAATTCATTTCCATACCGACTGTCATTTGCTTACCCCATCCTGCGCCGGGAAGTCCCTTGACACACACGGCCCCCTTTTCCTATACTCAGACCCGCACGAGGGACGTTTTTGTGAGGAAATCCGAACGGCCGGAAAAATAGGGAAACGGAACAGGACGCGTATGGTCTTCAATCCGGAGGCGTTGAGGGTTCCACCCGGCGGGAAGGAAC
>MVRU01000011.1 GCA_002067745.1 Syntrophus sp. PtaU1.Bin005 | reverse complement strand
CCACAGCAGCATCAAGATGCCGAAAACCAGCCCGAATCCGCCGGCCGCTGTTTTTATCGCCAAAGTCCAATCAATCGTATCCATAGACGCTCCTTCTGTCCGGAAAAACCGGAATCATAAAATAAACCATTGATCTCAAAGGGGTTCTTTCTTCCCTTGCGATCCCGATACCGACCCTTGGCAAAGGGTCATGAACATCTTCCGGCGATGGTGCCATGACAGATACGCTCATCTCCTTTCATCCTGATAATTTTAATTATATAATTTTAATTAAATTAAATAATTAGAGCAGGAATACCACGACAAACAAACCTTGAAAATGCTCATTGACTGACATCGCGGATCGGCTTTTACGATCTGTTCATACGTTTCTTTTCCGCCTCTGTCAAGCTTACGGTAATATGTATTTCTGTAAGTAGCTTATTCAATTCATGTTTTATGATTAAATATATCAATGTTATTATAGGGTGAAAATGGCCGGGTTTTTCAGGATGGAATGGGCTCCTTTTTGGTGAGCCGCCGGGAGCTTCGACGTTCCCGCAGCCGGGAAGGGAAAGGCCTGTCCTGAATTGGGATGACGGAAACGGCAGGCCCTGTTCTATGAGCTGTTTAAAACGGAAATCGGGGTGGGGATTAGAGGGATGGCTTTTTTCGTCTGCGTCCGGGAACTCGGACAAAGACAGGAAGGAACCCTTGATGCGGTAAGGAAACCGCAGGATTCTCCTCCCTGTCCTGTCTGAAAGAAGGGGAAATGCCGTTGGCGGTTCTCAAGATCCCGTCAATGGACATCTTCCGGCAATCGTGAGAAATTCCCGCCGGATGTCCGTCGTGTCCCCCCGCCGGAAGGGATTCCTTCCGGCCCTTCAGCTTTTGTCTAGCCGAAGAATATCCATGTGACAAAGAGAAAAAGCGGAATCAGGATGCCTGTGGACCAGGCCATATAGCCGAAGAAGGAGGGCATCCTGACCTTGTTCTCCTCGCAGATCGCCTTGACCATGAAGTTCGGACCGTTGCCGATATATGAGTTTGCCCCCATCAGAACGGATCCGGCTGAAATGGCCTTCAGCAGGGCTTCGGGGACGCCCACGACGAGTCCGGAAAGGATCCCCTGGGCGTGGGCGACGCTCTGGGCGGTGCTCATGAAGACGAGATAGGTGGGGGCGTTGTCCAGAAAGCTGGAGAGCAATCCGGATACCCAGAAGAACTGCCAGGGAGCAATCACACCGAGCTGACTGCCGTGCACCTGAAGCATGGTGAGGACGGGAACCATGGTGACAAAGATCCCGGCGAAGAGGATCGCCACTTCCCTGATGGGGTGATAGGTGAAGGCATTTTCTTCCCGCAGGTCCTTTTCGGTGAAATACACGGACAGGCCGGCGGCCGCGATCATGACGCCCTCACGGAGCCAGGGAATGGGGGGAAGGAAGAAAGAGCCGATAACGAGAAGGAGAAAGAGAAAATTGATCCTGCCCTTGATCTCCAGTTTTTTTTCGGGAAGCCGTTCCATCGCCCTTCGGGCCCGTTCCTTGCTCTCTTTTTTCACAAAGTGGGAATCCATTGCAAAGAAGAGAATCAGGAGGATTCCGATGGCCAAGGCCCAGATGGGCAGCAGCCTCAGCGTCCAGAAAAAGGGTACGCCCCGCAGAAACCCGAGAAACAGGGGCGGATCGCCCAGGGGCGTCAGGAGCCCGCCGATATTGGAAACGATGAAGATGAAAAAGATGTAGATGTGGACCACGTACCTCCGCCATTTGTTGGCCCGGATCAGGGGCCGGAGAAGCACCATGCTGGCGCCCGTCGTGCCGATAAGGCTTGCGAAGACGGACCCGATGAGAAGGAAGATCGCGTTCAGCATCGGCGTTCCCTGGGCCCCGACGCGGATGACAATCCCGCCGGCGATGATGAAGAGGGACCCCAGGAGGATAATGAAGGAGATGTATTCCTGAAGCACGTGCAGCAGCAGGGTCCACTCCGTGAAGATGACGAGGAGAGCCGCCGGGATGGCCAATCCGAGAGAGACCAAGCCGAAATACCTGCCCCACCAGTCCCCGTTGATCAGGGGGATGACGGCAATGCAGAGAAGGAGTCCGACAAAGAAGACACCGCTCCACAGGGGAAAATCCACCGTGTGGCTTCCTTCGGAGGCCATGGCCAGCGAAGGAAGAAGCAGCAGCAAAAGACCGATGGATACAATTCTAGCGTATGTTCCGTAAAACATCTTTATTCTCCATTGTTTAGGAAAGTTTGTTTTAAGATAAACCCGAAGCCCGCATCAGCAGGGGCACAGCCGTTATGGTCTTTTTTTTCAAAGGTCGGTTGTGACTGAGGTGCTTCCTTCCGCTCCTTCCTGCAGCGGAAAAAGCGGAAGGACTGGCAGAATTGAAAATTTTCAAGAGAATTGGATCTTTTTAACGTCTTACTCGTCTTCCCGCATGGCCAGGGGGATCGTGAAGAGCCCGACAATGACCACTGAATAGCCAACGGCCTTGATCACCATGCGGGTGGTTCCGGGGGGGTACTCCGGGGCGAGCAGGCGCACCAGAGCAACCCCCAGAAGGGCAATGCAGGTTCCAACAATCCACCACCACTGGCGTCTCTGCTTGAACATTATTTCAGCAGGGCGCAGTAGATGCCGGCCAGGATCGCCGTCGTGATGACACCGCTGACGTTGCAGCCCAGGGCGAAGGGCATGATCATCGCACGGGGATTAACCTTGGCGACGTACTTCTGGGCAACCTTGGACGTGGTCGGTGTACAGGAGACGCCGGCAATTCCCACCACCGGGTTGTATTTCTTCCCGCTGATGTAATACATGAGAATACCGCCGATAAGACCGCCGACACCAGATACCATAAGGGCGGTGGAGCCGAGGACCAGGATCTTCAGAACCCTGGGGTCGAGAATGGTGTTGGCTTCGCAGAGGACGCCGAGGATCAGGCCCAGGAAGAAGGTCGATGAATAAAGAATGGTGGACTCGAGCAGTTCGATGTAGGGCTTGACGCCCGCTTCCCGGATGATGATGCCCACGAAAAAGGATGAGAAGAGCGGCCCGGCGACCGGGAAGAGCAGGCAGAGGATCGTACAGGCAATGACGGCAAACATGATCTTCTGCAGGGGCGTAATTTTGGGCATTTTGCTGAGGTCCATGGGAAGGGCCGCCATTTTTTTCGGAATCATGGCCTTGATGAGGTAGGGGTACAATCCGTAACAGAGGCTCAGGTAGAGATAGGCCACGATCCCGATGGGAACGAAAAGATGCGGGGACAGGATGAGGGAGGTGAAGAGCACCATGGGGCCATCGGCGCCGCCGACGATGGCCGTCGCCGCCGCTTCCTGGGGGGTCATGCCGAAGGCGATGGCCAGGGGGAAGACGGCAACGGATCCCAGCTCACCCCAGAGCGCGATGAACATGCTGCTGAAAGGGCGCGCCAGAACGTAGCCGATGTCGCAGAGCACCCCGATGCCGATGAAAACGAGGCAGGCGATCAAACCGTTGCTGAAGCTCATCGTGTAAATGGGCTGGAGCCAGTTGACCTGGATGATGTTGACCAGGGCTGCGGGGTCCGTAATCAGGGGATCGAGAAAGATGGTTCCTGTTTTATCCGGCGCCAGGAACAACACGGAAGCGTTGACCGCCGCCATTCCCAGACCCATGGGGATCATGATGAGTGCTTCCAGGATTCCCTTGTAGCCAAGATAGACAAAGGCTATTCCCATCAGCATCAGAACCACGCGGGCAATCGCATGGATAGGGTCCTGGGCGACCAGGGTGGCGATACCCTGAAACAACTGTAATACTTCGAAGTCTAACATGTTATCCTCTCCGTTTAAAATATGATCATTTCGGTTATGTGCCTTTTTCTGTAGTGCACCTTTTTAAAGATGGAGATCATTACTTCCCTTTACCAAAGAACATCGACATCGCCTTAATCAGGCCCGCGGTTCCAAATCCGATGGCAATTAAAATCAGGTATACAAGGCCGGCAAATTGAATGGATTCGCCTACAGTCATTTTTTTTCCTCCTTCCTATTAATTTTTACTAAGAAAAACTTCGGTTGCTTGACGATCAGGTTCCGGATGTATACAAACAACAGGCAGGAAAAATAAACATAAAAAGACTGCAATGTTACTATATATGAAATCCTTATAGTGCATGCGGCTGTTGAATATGTAATATCTTGTTATTGTTTGTAAATAATAAAAGGTCACTTGACGCCGATCGGGGCGCTTTTGTGGAGAAAGGCCGGAACATCAAAAAAAAACTTGAGAATTCGGTGACGCGGAACTTGATGTTGACCCCCCGCTTGTTTCCATGTAAACAATGAAAAAAACTACGTTGAGGTGCGCACATGAGCTTGAGGATTTTGGTCGGGATTGACGATTCGAACTATGCGCAGCGGGCCATTGCTTACGGGATCGCCCTGGCGAAGAAGAGCGGCGCCACGCTTGCGGGGATATGCGTTGTCGACACCTTCGGAATTGAAAGGCACTCCGCCGGAGCGAACATCGGAGCGTTTTACTTCGCCCAGAAATTGATCGACGAAAAAATTAACGAGTCCCGGGAAAAACTGGAGAAGCTGCTCGATGAATTCGAAGAGCACTGCAGAAACAACGGCGTACGATACGAAAAGATCATGACGAGCGGAACCCCGGCCAAGGAGATCGTTCGTGAATCGGAATTGGCGGACCTCCTGATTATGGGCGTGAGGACTTTTTTTCATTTCGAAACGATCGAGGGTCCAGGGGATACGTTCGAAAAGGTGGTCAGCCAGGGAAGATGCCCGCTTCTTGCGGTCACGGACGAGGAGCTTCCCCTGGAGATGGATGTCCTGATCGCCTACGACGGTAATCTGAAGTCCAACAATGCCCTGAAGGCCTTTGCCGGCATGAACGATCTGTTCCATTTTTCCCCGTCGGCGACCTTATTGAATGTCAATGATGACCCCAGTGAAGGCGACAAGACCCTGGAGAAGGCCGACCGGTATCTGAGTGCTCATGGATTGAAAACCAGAACGAAGGTGCGGGCGGGCAGGCCCAGGGAGATGATCCACCGGACCGTCAAGGAGATGGGAGAGGGGAAGAAGACCCTGCTGGTCATCGGTACGAGCGCCAGCAATGAAGTCGCCAGTTTTTTTCTGGGAAATTCCCTTAAGAACGTCGTTCGGGACGGTTCAATTCCCCTGTTTATATTCCATTAAAGACAAAAAAGCCCACCCTTTTCCCTGCTTCCCTGCGAGGCAGCTCCGGGCGGGAGAGGACAGGGCAACAATTCTGCAAAACAAAAAAGCACTCCCGGGGTCGAAGACCCTGCGCCGGAGTGCTTTTTCATGTCCTTCTCACAAGTTGGGCAACAAGTTGTTATATAGGTTTTACATTAACCGCCGCCGGTCCTTTCTGACCTGTCTGTACCTCGAAACTGACGCGCTGTCCCTCGTACAGGGTTTTAAACCCGCTGCTCTGAATGGCGCTGTAATGAACGAATACGTCACCGCCCTCATCCTTTTCAATGAAGCCGAATCCCTTTTGTTCATTGAACCATTTTACTTTCCCTTCCGGCATCGCTTCTCTCTTCCTTTCTCAATTTTTTTCCGTTGGACCGGCACTCTGAAACAAAAAACCGCCAAGACCTAAAAGAGCATGGCGGTAAACCTTTGCACTTCAAAATGTCTTAAGCCAACTTGCTGTATACCATACACGGGAACAAGCTCCCAGCTTCCCGAGCGTACAGTTAAAATTTCCATTATTTTTAGTATGAACCTTCACGAATGTCAAGGGGTATTTCCAAGTATTTTTTTGGGCGGAATCCTTGGCCCTGCTTGGGCTGCAGCGGTCTGAACGGTGCTGAAAACCACCCCGTTCTGAATATTTTCAAAGCCTTATTATAGCTGTGAAATGATTATAGGCTTTCCTGATCCGCTCCGAAATCCATGCCGGGCTAAAAAATTCGCCGGGGAAGTCGGTTTTGCAGCCGTTGCGGGCATCAGGGCGACAAATTTGTGCTTTACAATTTTACGGGATAACGATTAAATGCAGGGGACCGAACGCACAGGCACTTTCTGATGCCGGCGTGGTATTCGACAGGGGGCAGGGGATATGGAAGAAATCAGAGGGCCGGAATCGTGTTATGACGTGGTGATTGTCGGCGGGGGACCGGCAGGGCTGACGGCGGGGCTATATGCTTCCCGGGGCGGTTTGAAGACCCTGCTGCTGGAGGGGGAGTCTTCCGTAAGCCAGATCACGGTGACCGATCTGGTGGAAAACTATCCGGGATTTCCCGAAGGGGTCAACGGGTACGATCTCGTTGAGCGCTTTAAAGCGCAGGCCCGCCAGTTCGGGGTGACGGTGCAGGCCGACGATGTCAGGGCCGTTTCCAGGGGGCCGGGGGATTCAGAATCGACAGGCGGCTGGATCGTAAACGGAAAAGGGACGTATCGGGGGTTGGCCGTCATTGTGGCTACGGGAGCCAACTGGCGCCGCCTTGGAGTGCCTGGAGAAGAGGCCTTTGCCGGGAAGGGCGTGTCCTATTGCGCCACCTGTGACGGTCCATTTTACCGGGACCGGGAGGTTGTCGTCATCGGCGGCGGAGATACCGCGGTCCAGGAGGCTCTCTTCCTGACGAAATTCGCCCGCAAGGTCACGATCGTACATCGCAGGGACCGCCTGAGGGCGACCCCTGTTCTGCAGCAGAAAGCCCTTGCCCATGATCGGATCGGGTTTGCCTGGGATTCCGTGGTGGAGGAAATTCAGGGCGGGGCCTTCGTGGAGGGCGTCCGGATCCGGAATCTCAAGGATCCTGAACGGTCGCGCGTGATCCCGGCAGACGGGGCCTTTGTCTTTGTGGGGTTGACGCCCAATACGGAATTTGTCCGGAATGTGGTGAATTGCGATGAAAGCGGATACATCCTTGCAGACAGCGAAATGAAAACATCGGCGAAGGGGATCTTTGCCTGCGGGGACTGCATTTCCAAGCTGCTGCGCCAGGTCGTTACGGCCTGCGGAGATGCGGCGACGGCGGCCTTTTCGGCTCAGCTCCACGTGGAAGACCTGAAGGGGGATTCCTATCTGGGAAGAAGGGATTGATGCATGGATTCCTTTCTGCTCTTCTGGCAGTACCTGCCCGCCAAACTCCGGCCGGAGCTGTTTTCCATCGGCTCCTTCTCCGTTCGCTATTACAGCCTGATGTACCTGGTGGCCTTTTTTTTGACCTATGTCCTGGTCATGTACCGGATCCGAAAGGAGAGGTTTTCCTATTCCAGCGAAACGATTCAGGACCTTTTGCTCTGGACCATTCTTGGATTGATCGTCGGGGCGCGGCTGGGCTATGTCCTCTTCTATAATTTCAGTTATTATCTGAGCCACCCCCTGGAGATTCTTCTGCCCTTCGAGTTCTCCGGCGGGATCCGGTTTGTGGGAATCAGCGGCATGTCCTATCATGGAGGGGCGATCGGCGTTCTTCTGGCGACGCTGATCTTCTGCCGGAAACGGGCCATCTCCTTCTGGAATATTCTCGAGCTTTTTTCTCCCGCCGTCCCCCTGGGCTATACCTTCGGCCGGATCGGCAACTTTATCAACGGGGAGCTCTATGGGCGGATGACGGACGTGCCGTGGGGAATGTATTTCCCCCTGGATTCCCTGCATCAGCTTCGCCATCCATCGCAGCTTTACGAAGCCTTCTTTGAAGGTCTGGTCCTGTTTGCCATTCTCTGGAGCATCCGTCGAAGAAGCCCCTTTGACGGATTTCTCTTTGCCGCCTACCTGTTCGGCTATGGCTTTGTCCGGTTCTTTATCGAATTTTTCCGTGAACCGGATGTCCAATTGGGACTGATCTTCGGGGGTGTCTTCACCATGGGGCAGGCGCTGTGCCTGCTCATGATGGCTGCCGGCGTCCTGATTTACTTTTTCCGTAGGGCCGATCATTGCCGTGCTTGACCAAATCCCCGTCCAGGGGCGGGAGGATCGCTGAGAAACCGGTTCGGAAATCCGACTGAGGGAATCCCATGATCATCGAGACGTTGATTATTGTTTTTGGCTTGTGCATTTTTGAGATCATCTGCAGTGTGGACAATGCCATTATCAATGCGTCCGTCTTGAGGACCATGTCATACAAGTATAGGAAGATATTCCTGTTCTGGGGTATCCTCTTCGCCGTCTTCGTGGTGCGGGGACTTCTCCCCTTTGTTATTGTCTGGGCGACAAACACCAGCTTGACGATTCCCGAAGTTTTCACGGCCTGCTTTTCCGAGAATGGCGAGGCGGCCAGATCGATGGAAAAATCAAAGCCCCTGCTGCTCCTGGGCGGAGGCATCTATCTGCTTTACGTGGCTTTATCCTGGCTGTTTCTCGAGGAAAAGAACTATGCCTTCCTGGTCGAACGGTTCCTGAAGCGCCAGAGCGTCTGGTTTTATGCCATTGTCTCGGTGGTGACCACGGTGCTTGTCTTCGTCTCGATCCGGATTGATCCCACCCTGGCGCTGGCTGCAACCTTCGGTGTCTCCGCGTTTTTTATTACCGATGGATTCAAAAAGAACGCCGAAGAAAAGGAACGGGAGCTTCTGACGGGCAACTTGAGCGCCTGGAGCAAAATCCTCTATCTGGAGGTCCTGGACACGTCCTTTTCAATCGATGGCGTCATCGGCGCTTTCGCCTTTACGCTGTCGGTGCCGCTGATCATTCTCGGGAACGGCCTGGGGGCGTTTGTGGTGCGAGAACTGACCATCAAGGGGATTGATGTGATCGCCCAGTATGCCTATCTGAAAAACGGCGCCATGTACTCCATCGGCGTGCTCGGCACCCTGATGATTCTGGAAAGTTTTGGTCAGGAGCATCCCTTCTGGCTTGCGCCCCTTAATACGATCGTCATATTGAGTTTCTTCATGATTCTGTCGGTGAAGGAAATAAAGCAGGCGCACGGAAAGAAGTAGGATCTTTTCCCGGCCACCCGGACGGGACATTGATCGGAGAGGATAAGGAGGCGCAATGGCCATCTTGGCGATTACCAAACAGTTTGGGAGCGGAGGGGGCGAGATCGGAAGCTCCGTTGCAAACCTTCTGGGATATGAGTACATCCCCCTGAGCCGGATTTTTGAGGAGGCCGCGAAAGCGGGAACGGAAATGCAGCGGCTCGTCGAGAAATTCGATTCGCACGTTCCCGGCCTCTGGGAGCAGATTGACTGGTCCTTTCTCGTCTTTGCCGCATTCTGCGAGAGAGTCGTCCTGGATTACGCCCTTCGCAACGATACCGTGGTGATGACGAGGGGCGGCAATATCCTGTTGAAGGATATTCCCCATGCCCTGAGGGTTTTCATGACGGCTCCTTTTGAAGCCCGGGTGCAGCGGATCATGAAAAAGGAAGAGGTCGGTGAGGACATTGCCGCCCTGATGGCCAAAAAAGCGGATCGCGAAATGGCGGTGACGATCCAGCAGATTTATGGGGCGAACTGGAAGGATCCCACGGAATATGATCGGGTCATCGATACAACCAGCCGGGACTGGGAGGAGATCGCCTGCAGCCTTCGCGACGGCCTGCTGGAGAAGCAGAGGGATTTCGAGGAGGAGGCGTGGAGGATGCTTTCCATGAGGGCCCTGGCGACTCGGGTCAAGGCCAGAATCATGACGTCGCCCGGCTGTGTCGTACCCACCCTGGAAATCGATGTGAAGGACGACTTCCTCGTGATCCGGGGGGTGGTGCGCAATCTTGAACAGCATAAGCGGATTGAAGAGGAGGTAAGAAAAATGACGGGCGATGTCGTCGTCGAATTCCGCCTCAGCTATCGCGGCTCCTGGCCCTTCCGCGGAATCTGAAGATGCTGTATCCCTCGAAGGCGCAGCTCCGGCTGTGGAACCGGCTGGGCAGGTCGAAAATCCGAGAGGAAGCGGGCCTTTTCCTGGCGGAAGGGCTCAAAGTCGTTCAAGCCCTTCTTGAAAGCGATTGGGAAGTTCAGGCTTTGCTGACCCTGGAAGGCGGGAAGGAGAAGCGGGCGGCGTTCCTCGATCGGCTGCCGGCTTCTCTGCCGTGCTACGGATTGACCGCAGGGGAGTGGACGGGTCTGACCCAGGATGTCTCTCCGGAAGGGATCATGGCTGTGGGCCGCATCCCCCCCAGGCCGACGCTCGCGGACATGGCGGCCGGAGCGGACGAGGGGCCGTTGCTGCTGCTTCACGAAATACGCAATCCCGGGAACCTGGGAGCGCTTGCGCGTTCGGCTTCCTGGTTCGGTTTTTCGGGCATGATCCTGGGCCGGGGTTCGGTGGATCCCTTCAATCCCAAGGCGATCCGGGCCTCCATGGGAAGCCTTTTCTCGCTTCCCTTCGTCGACGGAGTCAATCTGCAGGAGGTGATCGCGATGCTGAAGGAGGAGTTCCTGGTGGCGGGAAGCTCGGTCAGAGCGGGAAGGCTCCCCCATCCCTGTGGGGGGAAGGCGGCGCTGCTCCTGGGAAGCGAGAGCCATGGCCTGCCCGATTCCCTGCTGCGGATGACCGACGAACAGTGGCACATCCCCCGGAAGGGCGCCGGCGAATCGCTCAGCCTTCCCCAGGCCGCAGCCATCATGATGTACGAGATCGCGCGGGAGGCCTCTCCCCGGGGGTAGAAACCTTGGTGTGCTTGAGAAAAGAACCGTTAAGAGGAAACAGAAGAATGGAGAATTATGTGCAGGTGTCGACCACGGTGGATCGGGAAGAGGATGCGGAGAAAATCGCCAGGGTTCTGGTAGAACAGAGGCTGGCGGGCTGTGTCCAGATTTCGCCCATTACCAGCATCTACCGCTGGCAGGGAAACGTTGAAACCGCCAGAGAATGGCGGCTTTGCGCGAAGACAAGGGAGGATCTCTGTGAAGCTGCCGACAGGGTCATTGCCTCCCTTTCGTCCTATTCGGTGCCGGAAGTGATTGTGACGCCGATTATTGCCGGCAGTGAATCCTACCTGGCCTGGCTGGACGGGGAACTCGCCGGAAAATAAACGGGGCTCTTCTCCGGATGGCCGCCGGGAGCGGCAGCCTTTAGAGCCGGGGCTTCGCTCGGCCTTCTTTCCCTTCTCGACTGCGCCGTCAGGTTCGAAACCAGCTCCCCCCTCCATCCCCTCCTGATTTTTCCCGCCGCGGTGGGACGGCTTCTTGGAAATCCGTTCTTTGTTTCATGATTTCCGATCTTTGAATGCGCTTCAGGGGCCGGGAACTAATGTGCTTGTCTAAGAGCCGGGGTTGGAGTATAAGCGCAGAAAATAACATTCAAGGATCGAGGAAATTCGTCATTCCGGTTTCCGAACAGACCGAACAGGGGGAATCGCCGGGCGGCTGAACAGAGGCGATGCAGGCATGCTGACGACATGCGCGAGGAGCTGACAGGGATGCCGGCAAAAGGGCTGCTTCGGATCCGGAATCGCCATGATGCGATTGGGAATGTCTTAAGGAGATAGAAAACCTCATGTCTGGACCAGCCGAATTGGAAGAAAGATGCATCAACACCATTCGTTTTTTAGCCGCCGATGCCGTGGAAAAGGCGAAATCAGGGCACCCCGGCATGCCCATGGGAGCCGCCGCCGCCGCCCATACGCTGTGGGCCTGCCACCTGAAGCACAATCCTTCGAATCCGCTGTGGATCGATCGGGACCGCTTTGTCCTTTCCGCGGGGCACGCCTCCATGCTTCTTTACGTCATGCTCCATCTGACGGGATACGACCTTTCCCTGGACGATCTGAAGGCCTTCCGCCAATGGGAAAGCCGAACACCGGGTCATCCTGAGTATCACTGCGCGCCGGGCATCGAGGTGACCACGGGTCCCCTCGGGCAGGGCCTGAGCAACGCCGTGGGCATGGCGATCGCCGAAGCCCATCTTTCCGCCCGATTCAACCGCCCCGACAACGAGATCATCAACCACTTCACCTATGTCATGGCCAGCGACGGCGACCTCATGGAGGGGGTAACGGCCGAGGCCAGCTCCCTGGCGGGGCACCTGGGGCTGGGAAAACTCATCGTGATCTATGATGACAACCGCATCTCTCTTGCCGGTTCAACGGGCCTGGCTTTTACGGAAGATGTGGGTAAACGCTATGAAGCTTACGGCTGGCAGGTTCTGAGGGTTCCCGAGGGCAACCGGCCGGCGGCCATCGATGAGGCCCTTCGTCAGGCGCGGGCGGAATTGTCCAGGCCTTCGATCCTGTTTGTGCAGACGACCATCGGGTACGGCGCTCCCCATAAGCAGGGGACGGCGGATTCACACGGTTCCCCCCTCGGCCGGGATGAACTCGACGCCGCCAAGAAAAATCTGAGCTGGCCGCTGGAGCCCGCCTTCTTCGTGCCTGAAGACGTTTCGGATTTTTACCGCCAGGCCGCCGACCGTGGCAAGGTTCGTGATGAGCAGTGGCTTTCGGCGTTTGAACGCTACGGCCGGGAGTATCCGGAGCTCGCGGCGGAGCTGCAGAGGGTGATGGACGGACGGCTGCCGGACGACTGGGAAAAGGCGCTGCCCGTCTACCAGGGCGGAGCCGCCGATGTGGCGACCCGCAAGGCCGGTGAAACGGTGATGCAGGCCCTTGCCCCGTGCGTTCCGGAACTGATGGGCGGATCGGCGGATCTCAATCCGTCCTGCTTTACCTGGCTCAAGGGGATGGGGGATTTCCAGAGTCCCGGATTCTCCCCGGCGGGGTTGCAGGGCCGGGTCGGCGGATCGTGGGGCTATGAAGGCCGCAATGTCCATTACGGAGTCCGCGAGCACGCCATGGGGGCCATCGCCGTCGGAATGGCCCTCCATGGGGGAGTCCTTCCCTATACGGGCACCTTTCTCACCTTTGCCGATTACATGCGGCCGCCCATGCGCCTTTCAGCCCTCATGGGCCTGAGGGTCCTCTATGTCTTTACTCACGACAGCATAGGCCTGGGCGAGGATGGACCGACGCACCAGCCCATCGAGCAGGTCATGAACCTGCGGGCCGTTCCCAACCTCACCGTCATCCGTCCCGCCGATGCCCACGAAACCGTGGAAGCCTGGCGGGAGGCGCTCCTGAATTCAAAGGGGCCGACGGCCCTGATCTTTTCACGGCAGAATCTGCCTGTCCTGGACAGGGAAACCCTGGCCCCTGCAACGGGATTGCAGAAGGGCGGTTATATCCTCTGGGAATCCGGAGAGGGAGCCCCGGAGATCATTCTTATCGGAACGGGATCCGAAGTTCCTCTGGTCCTGGAGGCCGGCAGGCGGCTGGCAGCCGACGGCGTTGCCGTGCGGGTGGTCTCACTCCCCAGCTGGGAACTTTTTGACCGCCAACCGGTTGCCTACCGAGAGGCCGTTCTGCCGCCGACCCTTCGTTTGCGGGTCGCCGTGGAAGCGGGCATCAAGCTGGGCTGGGAGCGCTATGTCGGGCTGGACGGAACGGTCATCGGAATGGATGGCTTCGGAGCCAGCGCCCCGGCCAACGTCCTTGCTGAGAAGTTCGGCCTGACGGTGGACAACGTGATGGCGGCGGCCAGAGCACTCCTGCATGCCGCCGTCCCCTCGTGACGGGGGGCAGGCCCCCCTGCCCCTGAAAAAGGAGAAAGACCATGGTGGAGCACTCTTCCCGGGAAGGTTCCTTCCGAAACCGCCTGCAATTTGAGAAAAGTCCATACCTGCTGCAGCATGCCGCCAATCCCGTAGACTGGTACCCCTGGGGCGAGGAGGCCTTTGAAAAAGCCCGGCTGGAGGATAAACCGGTTTTCCTGTCCATCGGCTATTCCACCTGCCACTGGTGCCACGTGATGGCCCATGAGTCTTTCGAGAACGAGGAGGTCGCCCGGCTGCTCAATGAGAATTTTGTCTCCATCAAGGTGGACCGGGAGGAGCGTCCCGATATCGACAAGCTGTATATGACCGTCTGCCAGGTGTTGACCGGCGGCGGCGGGTGGCCCTTGACGATCATGTTGACGCCCGATCGCCGTCCCTTCTACGCCGCGACCTACATCCCCCGGGAAGGCCGCCCGGGGATGGCGGGGATGCTTGCGCTGATCCCCGGGCTCGGCGAGGTCTGGCGCAGGGAGCGGGAGAAGGTCCTTGATTCCGTCGAGGAGATTGAAGGGGTTTTGCAGCGGATGGATCCGGGCGGAAGCGGGGAGATTCCTCCCGATGCGGTGCTGCGGGATGCTTATGACGATCTGCGCCGCCGCTTCGATGAGCGTTACGGCGGATTCGGCAGCGCCCCCAAGTTTCCCATGGCGGAGCATCTCTTCTTCCTCCTGCGTTACGCGGACAGGACCGGCGAGTCCCCGCCCTTGGCCATGGTGGAGAAGACCCTGGAGGCGATGCGGCAGGGAGGAATCTACGATTCGGTCGGTTTCGGCTTCCACCGCTACAGCACCGATGCCCAGTGGCGGATGCCTCATTTCGAGAAGATGCTCTACGATCAGGCCCTGATGGCCCTGGCCTATACCGAGGCCTTTTCGGCCACGGGCCGGGCGTTCTATGAGAGAACGGCGCGGGAAATTCTGACGTACGTGCTGAGGGACATGACCGCTCCGGGGGGCGGCTTCTATGCGGCGGAGGATGCCGACACCGCCGGGGAGGAGGGGGCCTTTTATCTCTGGAAGGTGGAAGAGCTTCGGCAGGTCCTGGCGCCGGAGGAAGCGGACCTCCTGATCCGGGCTTACGATCTTCAGGCGGGCGGCAGAGCGCAGGTCCTGCACTGCCCATACCCGCGAAAGGGCCTGGCGGAGATGTTGAATGTCCCGGAGGAGCGCCTTTCGGTGCTCATGGAATCCGCGCGGGAAAAGCTTTATCGGCGGAGGCTGCAGCGGATTCGCCCCCTTCGGGACGACAAGATCCTGACGGACTGGAATGGATTGATGATTGCCGCGATGGCCCGGGCGGCTTTCGTCTTTGAAGACCCCCTGTTCCTGCAGGCGGCCGGGGATGCCGTCTCCTTCATTCTCGGGAACCTCCGGGATGCCCGGGGGCGACTGCTTCACCGCTGGCGGGACGGTGAGGCCGCCATGCCGGCCAGCGTCGATGATTATGCCTTTCTGATCTGGGGGCTGATCGAAGCCTACGAGGCCGTCTTTGACGGAGAGCTTCTCCAGGTTGCCCTTTCCCTGCAGGAAGAGCAAAATGCCTCGTTCTGGGACCGGGAATCCGGCGGATATTATTTTACGCCCGAAGACGGTGAACCTCTGCTGATCCGCCAGAAGGAGAGCTACGACGGCGCCATCCCCTCGGGAAATGCCGTGGCCATGCTCAATCTGCTGCGCCTGGCCCGCCTGACGGGCCGGGTGGATCTGGAGGAGCGGGCCGTGGCGACGGGGAAGGCCTTTGCCGCCCATATCAGCTCTCTGCCCGCGGGCCACACCCAGTTTCTGGTCGCCCTGGATTACCTGGCCGGCCCCTCGGCCGAGGTCGTCATTGCCGGAAACGCTGACGGGGAGGATACTCGCGGGATGCTGCGGGAGCTTCGCCGGGCTTTTCTGCCACGCACGGTGGTTCTCCTGTCCCCCGGCGGGGTAGAAAAGGGGGAGCATTCCGGAATCCCGGAGTTTGCCAGGGGCATGACCCCGGTCAACGGCAGGGCGGCGGCCTATGTCTGCCGGAATTTTTCCTGCCGGCAGCCAACAACGGATCCGGCGGACATGATGGCCTGGCTCCGGGAGTAGCGGACCGGCCCGTCCAGCCGGCAGGTCTCGATGGGTGCTTCTTTCTGCGGCCGTTCTCCCGCGCCCATTCCAGGACAAGCTCAGAAATTCATCGTGACGGCCTCCGGCACCTGTAAAATCGATTCCGGGGCTTTTCACCAGTCTCCCTGCTTATGGACTTCCGACCATGCGGAAGAGTAACTCAAGAGAGGCCGTTTCCTGTGTGCGAAGGGAAACGGATCCCCTCTTCGAGGAGTTCATATGGAAACGATGCAACCGGAGGACTTAACGTCCATGGTTCAGAATCTCATGCTGGATTTCGCCGATCTGACCGGTCTGCAGCCGACAGGGAGAGCGCCGCGGCGTTATCTGTGGACGGACGCCTTTGCCGTCTGCAATTTTCTGGAGCTTTACGGGAGGACGGGGGAGAAGCGCTTTGAACAGCTTGCATTGGAACTGGTCGGCCAGGTCCATGACATCCTCGGACGGCACCGTGGCGATGACAGGCGAACCGGCTGGATCAGCGGTCTTGATGACGAGCATGGCGCGATCCATCCCACCGCAGGCGGGTTGAGAATCGGCAAGGAGATGAACGAACGCCGATTCGATGAACCGTATAACGAAGAGCTGGAATGGGATCGGGATGGACAATACTACCACTATCTGACGAAGTGGATGCACGCCCTCAATCGTGTGAGCCGCGTCCGCGGGGAGGCCGTCTACAACCGCTGGGCGATTGAACTTGCAAAGGCGGTCCATGCCCGGTTTGTCTATGTCCTGCCGTCAGGGAACCGGAAAGGGATGTACTGGAAAATGAGCATAGACCTTTCCTGTCCCCTTGTATCGTCCATGGGGCACCACGATCCTCTCGACGGACTCGTCACCTACCTCCAGCTGCAAACGGCGGCGAAGCATTTCAACCCAGCAGCCGGGTCCGTCCTTGACGCGGAAGTGGAAGACATGGTTCATCTTTGCCGTGGAAAGGACTGGACCACCGATGACCCCCTCGGTATCGGCGAGCTCTTGAGCTTTGCCTGCAAGCTGGCTCAATTGATCCTCCACGAGGGATTGCCCTATGAAGACGTTCTCGAGGTCCTGCTGAAATCCTCGAGGTCGAGCCTCGAATCGTTCGAGGGGAGGAGTTTTTTCCGGCTTCCCGCCCAATACCGGCTTGCCTTCCGGGAACTGGGGCTGTCCATCGGGATCCGCGCCATGGGGAAACTGCTGAAGCTCTTCGAGCAAGCCCCGGAAGATTCGGAGAGAACACGATCCCTCCATGCTCAGGCCCGAGACCTGATCAAATATGCCCCGCTGAGTGATGTGATCGAGGAATACTGGCTCATGCCCGAACACAGGAATACCGGCGGATGGCTGGCGCATCACGACATCAATATGGTCATGCTGGCAACCAGCCTGGCGCCGGACGGGTATCTCTCGCTCTGACCGTCATGCACGGCCGGTATGGCCCCTCCGACGGAATGCCCCACGGGGTTTTTAAAGCTGCATCCGCCGGGGATCGCATTTTCCCCGCAGTATCCGCAGTTCTTCTTCCGTCGGAGGATCGGCGGGCCGTGCGCGGGAAATATCGACGGCAAATTCCATGTGCTCCAGGACCTGTTGAGGCGTGATGCCCGGATAGAACCGGTCCAGATACATTTCCTTCGTGTCCTCATCGAACCGCATCACCGCCATATTGGTGACGACGCAGGTGATGCCGCCCGGCGGCAGGCCCGCCCGCCGGCGGGCTCCGGGGCCGTCCAGATTTCCCGGGCTCGTGAGATAGTCCAGTTTCCGAACGAACTTTCGCCTCTCGTGGTGCATGAAGACGATGCAGCGGGGAACGAAGGAGGCCACGTCGCAGCCGCCCCCGCTTCCTGCAAAGCGGGTGTTCGGCTTGGAGTAGTCGCCGATGGCTGTGGTGTTCAGATTGCCGTATATGTCAATCTGGGCGGCGCCCAGGATGGCAATGACGCGGTTCCCGGTAATCCTGTTCTGCATGGTGGCAAAGGCGTCCATCAGCCCCCCGGTGGAGTTTGCTCCCCACATGACCCGGGAATCGGACACCGCCCAGGGAAGATCTTCCAGAAGGGCGTCGACCGCCCCGGATTCGAAGAAAATCACGCTGTCCGGGGCGGAGATGTTCTTTGCCGCCATGGCGGCGAGCATGGAGATGCCCGTTCCGCAGAACACGATGTCGCCGTTGTGGATTTCCCTGGCGGCCATGATCGTCATGATTTCCGGTGAGGTGCCGTTCATGGCGCCTCCCCGCGGTCATACCACTGCAGGTTGGTGGCGTAGCCCCGAGTCGGGTCCGCCTTTATTTCCCCCAGCCTTTTCCGGCCGACCCGTTCCAGGAATTCTCCGTGATTGCTCACGCCGTAGATGAACTGATCCTGGTACGTTCGGAAGAGCCGCTCATCCCTGGCCGCCTTGGCGTAGGCGATGAGATAGTCGGGGTCATAATCGTAGCAGCGATAGACGGCCGTTGGATAGGCGCCGTAGGGGACATGGCAGACAGCGCTGACGTGAATAAAGGGGATCTGGTTCAGTCCTGGATTTTCCCTCAGCTCGCCGGGTTCAACCAGCTCTTCGCAGGTCACGATGACGTGTCGCGAGGCCTTCGCCTGTTCGATATCCGCATAGGTAAGCCCCAGGATCCGGCAGGTTCCCTGGTAGTCGGCCTTCTGCACATGCAGAATCGTCACGTCGGGGTTGATCGCCGGAACGAGGACCACCCTGGGAGCGTCGGCCCAGGAGCCGAAGGGATTGTCCACAACGACCAGCTTTTTGCCGGCGATTTTCGGGTCCTTCTGCCGCATCTCCTCCGAGAAGCCCCACCGGTTGATGATGTCGGTGCCCAGGGAAGAGCGGGTGGGAAGGAAGGGTACGCCCATGGCACCGGCGGCGAAACGCAGGGTCATCTGATAGTTGGAGTAGTCCTCCACCTGGATTTCCCCCTCCTGAACGGCTTTCCGGAAGCGGATGCAGGTGGTCGCCGCCTTTCCGTTGCCGCCATAGGCGATCTCCAGGCGGGAAATGCAGCCCCCGCCGATCAGTTCATCGATTCCGGTCCCGTTGGAATGGACATAGAAGTGGAGATTTTTGATTCCCTGGCGGATGATCGTGTAAACGGCCGCCATGGGATTGCGGCTGATGGAAAATCCGCCGATGGACATGTGGCTGCCGTCCCGGACAAAGGTCCGGACGGCCTCATCCAGGTCCATGACCTTGCTGCGGGAATCCTCCATCGCTTACCCTTTTATTTTGATTCCGGAGTTGCCGGAGTCGCCTGCGGTGCGGCCGTCGGCGGGGGTGGTGCGGCCATTGGCGGCGGCATGACGAACGGGGCGGCTGGTTTGGGGATCAGGTTGTCGAGGCGTCTTTCAAAATTCAGGATGAGGTTCCGCTGGACTTCCAGATCGATGGCCACCTGGATATTGGTGCCGGCGATTTCGCGCCTTAACTCATCCAGATGGGCCTTGTCGATCCCCAGGCTTGCGGCGTTCAGCTTCGAGAGGGGAGCGTCCGCTTCCCGGAGATGGCCGTTGGCCAGGCCGAAGTTTCTTTGATCGAGGTCGAAGAGCGTCTGGAAGAGGGCGGTCCGGGCCTTGAGTAAGTGGGTGCTGTTTTCCGCAGCAATCCGTCTGGCCTCGCTTTCCTTCAGCTGCTGAAGGCATTTTTCCTTCTGGGCATTCACCTGGCTTCTCCCATGCCACATGCCTCCCAGGTAAAGGGCGGCACACAGGACGACGACAACCGCTGCGATGATGCCAAGTTTTTTACCTCTGTTCATTGGTCTTCCTCCTTGATGGTTCCAGTTCCATATTCAAAGCGCTCTCTGCGTTGATGGCCCCTGTTCCGGTCCGCCCAGGGAAAAGGCCAGCCCGAAAAGAATCAGGGCCGTACCGGCGAACATAAAGGCATTGATGTCCTCGTGGAGCAGCAGGGCGGCCAGCACCGAGGCCAGTGCCGGTTTGATGAAAAACATCATGGACCCCTTCTGCGCCGGGATATTGAGAAACCCGAAGTAATAAAGAGCGTAGGCCAGGGCGGTGCCCGGCAGGGCAAGATAAAGCACGGGCAGCCAGGCATCCCCCAGGCGGGTCAGGGTGTCCGGTGTAAAGCGCAGCCAGGCCAGGGGCAGAAGAAACAGGCTTCCGAAAAGCGCGGAAAACCCCATCAGCACAACCGCCCCGTACCGCCCGACCACGCGCCGGGAAATGCAGATGCTCAAGGCAAAAAAGAATGCCGACAGGAGCATTTGACCGATGCCGACGATGGAGGAGAGCGAAAGAGCCCCCGTTTCGCCGGCAAAGAGGCAAACCCCGGCAGCGCCCGTGGCCACGGCGATCCATTTGCGCCGATTCCAGGATTCCCCATTGACAAAACGCGCGAGGATCATGACAAAAACCGGGTTTATGCTGAAGACGACCGCACAGGAGGCGGCTTTGTCCATCGTCTGGATCGCGGTGTGAAACATCGATATGGCCAGGGAGATTCCCAGCAGGCCGTTCAGGCAGAAGATCCCGTAATCCCCTGCCGCCAGCGGTTCGAGTCTCAGGCGAAGGACGGGAAAAGACCACACCAGAAGGACCGCGCCCGTGAGGAAGAAGCGCAGAAACGTCAGGATCAGGGGGTCCACCTGCGGTCCAATGAGTTTGCTGGCGATTTCCACGGTGCTGAAAAGAGCGACGGCGGCCAGAAGACTGAGCATTCCCAGCGCTTCGTCTCGGGAGGTAGCGATGTGCATCAAAAACGATGGTCTCCTGCTTGCGGGCAGAGCCGGAGAGGCTGTGCCCATCCGTTTTGGGTCCGGTAACGCCGGGCTGCCGTTTTTGTCCGGAAACGGGCGATGGCTTGACGGTTGCTCCGCACCGCATGATCCTTGCGCCTGAACACCTGAGGCAGAATCTAGCACACCTTTCCCGGAAAATACAAATTCAAAGATCGCTTCTTGCCATCTCCACCGGTTTGAGGATAAAGAAAGAGAGAAATTGCGGAACGAAAAGCCAAGGAGTCCGATATGAGAGTATGCAGCGTTCGGGAAATGCGCGCCATGGATCGGTATGCCATTGAAAAGCTGGCCATTCCGGAAGAAATTCTGATGGAGAATGCGGGATTGGCGTCGGCGGCGGTTTTAAATCGTGAAATCGGAATCCCGGGGAGGAGATTTGCGGTTTTCTGCGGCGGAGGAAACAACGGGGGCGACGGTTTTGTCGTGGCCAGGAAAATCCTGTCCGACGGGGGATCCGTCACGGTTTTCCTCCTTTCCGACCCGGAAAAATTTCAAGGAGCAGCCCGGACCAATCTGGAAATCATAAAGCGGCTGCCCCTGTCACTGGTGCGCCTGGATTCCCCGGAGCGGATCCGCGGCGATGTCGCCCATTGCCATGGCATTGTGGACGCGATTCTGGGCACCGGACTGGACCGCCCTGTCGGGGGGCTCTTTAAAGAGGTGATCGAACGAATCAATGCCAGCGGCAAAAAAGTGCTCAGCCTGGATATCCCTTCCGGCGTGAACGGCGATACGGGTGAGATCCTGGGGGTCGCCGTTCGGGCCGATTACACGGTAACCTTCGGGCTTCCGAAAATCGGCAATCTCCTGTATCCCGGATTTGCCCGGGGAGGAAAACTCCATGTCTGCCATATCACCTTTCCCCCGGATCTGCAGACGGGAGAGTCGATCCGCGTCCGGATCAACACACCGCCGCCTGTTCCGCCGCGCGATCCCGACGCGCACAAGGGGAGCATGGGGGAGGCCCTTTTTATTGCCGGTGCGGCAAACTATTTCGGGGCGCCCTGCTTTGCCGCCCTGTCCTTTCTCAAGGCGGGAGGGGGGTATTCCCGTTTGGCGGCACCGGCATCCATGATTCCCGCCATGGCCCAGCGAGGCGGAGAAATCGTTTTCGTCCCACAGAGGGAAACGGCGGCAGGCAGCCTGTCGGAGGAGAACTTCGAGGCCCTGCTTGCCCTTTCCTCCACGATGGACATGGTCGTCCTCGGTCCCGGCCTTTCTCTTGAAGGGGAAACCCAGGCCCTTGTCGGGAGGCTGGTCCGGGATATTCCTGTCCCCCTGCTCATCGACGGCGACGGCCTGACGGCGATTGCTTCCCGCCTCGAACAAATCCGGGCACGGAAGGCGCCGACGATTCTCACCCCCCACCTGGGGGAAATGGCGAGAATCTCCGGGAAGGGCATTCCCGATATCCGGCGGAACCGGATTGGCGTTCTGCAGGAGACGGCGGCCGATCTCCGGGCCCTCATCGTTCTCAAGGGGGCCCATTCTCTCATCGGAATGCCCGATGGACGGGTCTCTGTGAATCTCAGCGGGAACGCAGGAATGGCAACGGCGGGATCCGGGGATGTGCTGACGGGGACGATCGCGGCCATGTACGGTCAGGGGCTTCCCCTGGATGAGGCCGTCTGCAAGGGGGTTTTCATTCACGGACTGTCGGGGGACCTGGCGGCGGAAAGCCGGGGAGAAGATGGAATGACGGCTTCGGACATCCTCGAATTTCTGCCCGAGGCGAGAAGGGCGGACCGGGCGGGATTGCCGGAGCATCTGCGCCGCCGCTATGCAGGTCCTGAGGTGCTGTAAGGATAAAAGGGATCTTAAAGGTTCCGTTTCAGGACGTATTCGGAAATGGCCAGCAGGGCTTCCTTTGCCGGCCCCTCCGGCATCCCGTCCAGAAACGCCCTTCCCTCGTCAATGAGGATTTCCGCCGAGCGAAGGGCGTCGGCAATGCCGCCGTATCGTGAAATCAGGGCCAGGATTTCCGCCACGGGTATTTCCTTCGCTTTTCTTTCCGCCAGGGCCTCTTCGATAAATTTCCGCTCTTCCGGCGTACAGCGCTTCAGGGTATAGATCAGGGGGAGGGTCATCTTCCCCTCGCCGAGGTCCTTGCCGATTTCCTTCCCGAATTCATCCTGGCTGGCGACATAGTCCAGGGTGTCGTCCGTAATCTGGAAGGCCGAGCCCAGGCGCAGGCCGAACTGCTTGAGCGCTTCGATCCGTTCGGTTCCGGCGCCGCCCAGATGGCCGCCCAGGGCGCAGGCCGCCGAGATGAGAATGGAGGTCTTTTTCTCGATGATCTTCCGGTACTCCTCTTCGGAAAGGTTCGCTTCGCCGCATTTGATCAGCTGAAAGACCTCCCCTTCCGACATGACGTTGGAGGTGTTCGAAATGAGCTGAATGATCTCCATGGTTCCGTCTTTTGCCATGAGCTGGTAGGCCTTCGAATAGAGATAATCGCCCACCAGGACCGTGGCGGCGTTTCCCCAGATATTGTTGGCCGAGACCTTGCCGCGGCGGGTCTCCGCCTTGTCGATGACATCGTCATGGAACAGGCTCGCCGTATGGATGAACTCGATGACGGCGGAAAGGGTGTAGCAGCGCGTGCCCCGGTAGCCGAAGAGGTCGGCCGTTGCCAGAACCAGCAGGGGTCGGAAGCGCTTGCCGCCGCTGCCCAGCAGGTGGTTGACGATCTCCGGGATGACGGATACTTCGGAACGAAGATGGGCCTCCATTTCCTCTTCGACGCGTTTCAGTTCCGAAGCGTAACGGGAAAAGACCTCCTGAATCTGCATGATAACTCCAGTCCTGTAACCGGCTGAACGGACCCGCTCCAGGGGATTGCCGGAAACGGAAAAATCAGCCGGATTGTTGATGTTATTCCACGATCTGATGCCCGGAAGCGATGGAAGCATTTTCGGGGACAATCGCAGAGTCGGCGGAACTATAGGAGATGCGGCCGGAAATGTCAATTCTTTCATCCCTCAAGAGAGGCCAATCCTGCTGGAAGAGCCGCATAAAAAAGGCAGGACCGCCAAGGGATCCTGCCCGATATTTCTAGAAGTAAACGCGATGGTTGTATCTGCTTATGCCTTCAGTTTTCTCCTGAGTCCGGCAATGACGGCAAGCCCCGGAGCAAGGAACAGAAGGCTGGCGGGAAGCGGAACGGCTGTGGCCGTGAAGTCTCGCTGGATATCGGAGATCCTGACCTCGTCGATCGTTCCCGGAGTCGCCCATGTCCAGGAGTCTGTCCCGATGAGGGCCGTTGTATAATTCGGGTTGCTGGGCGCCACGTTAGTGGGGTTGGTCCCTTTAAGAACACCGTCCACCCACACTTCTATACCCTTCGATCCCCATGTTCCCGCGAGATGGTGCCATCCGCCCACCAGGCTTTCCAAGGTCATCTCACTGCTGGCGATATTCCAGCCCCCATTCCAGATCATGAACACCAGCTTGTCCGAGTAACTCCCATGCCTTCCAAGAAACCATCCATCGTCCCAATTGTTCCCATATTCTGTGCCGGAGCCCAGCACCACCATGTACGAAGGGGAACCGGTCAGATTCACCCATGCCTCGACGCTTCCCTGTGTATAGTCCTTCACAGGATTCTGATGCACATTGCCGAGGCGGACGTAGTCTCCGTTGCCGTCCAGTGCGAGACCGCTTCCGAATTTTCCGGAACCGGTGATCTGTGCGTTTCCATAAAGGACTCCGTCATGGTTGCCCACGCTGTCGGGAGTCACGCCCCCGGTCTCGGAGTCGAGGTGATAAAGGGCGACGGTGTTGGCGTCAACAGTATAGGGAACCGTTAACAGCGCATTCCCGTTCGGCGCGGACATCAATAAAACGGCTGCTGCAAAAATGAATACAATGAATTTTCTCATACTCCCCTCCTGATAAGTTATTGCTGTCCGGGCGGTGTCTGATGGGTCTCCTTGCCGGCAGCATCTTGAAGCCCTTCGATTTCCCTGCCGCTTGGTCTATGAAGAATTCGACATCCTCCTTTCCGATTTCCCGGTTCTGCCAGAGGGTGACAGATGAATGCACGAAAAGAACAAGAGCCGGCAATCTCTCTTAGGATCTGGAGCTTCACTGGGAAAATAAAAGTTCAGTAATAAAGATACAGGATACGGCCGTTTTCAGCAATCGGTCTTATCCTGATTTTTTACTTCTAAAATCCTTACGAATGAGCCCGTTGCGGATTCAAAATTATCCAGAGGTTAGTCTTCGCTGAAAATCCGGACATAGTTTCCGTATCCTTCCTTCTCCAGATCCTCTCTGGGGATAAAGCGCAGCGCGGCGGAATTCATGCAGTAGCGCAAACCTGTCGGCCCGGGTCCATCGGGAAAAACATGACCCAGATGGGAATCGCCATGGCGGCTGCGGACCTCCGTGCGCCGGGAAAAGAGGCGGTTGTCATCCCGCTCCACGATATTGCCCGGCTCCAGAGGTCTGGTAAAGCTTGGCCACCCCGTTCCGGAATCATACTTGTCCCGGGAACTGAACAGCGGTTCGCCGGAAACCACATCCACATAGATTCCCTCTCTCTTGTTATCCCAGTATTCATTACGAAAGGGAGGTTCCGTAGCTTCCTGCTGCGTGACCTGGTACTGCAGGGGCGTCAGGATCTTTTTCAGGGTCGCCTCGCCGGGCTTGACACAGGCACGGCCATTGTTCGAGGGAACCGTGTCGGTTTCCCCGCCCCAGACTTTTTCCCGAAACCGGTCCCGGCCGGATCCGGAACGGTAGAGTTGATAGTGCAGCGGGTTCTTGCTGTCGTAGTCCTGGTGATAGCTCTCCGCTTCGTAGAACCGGGTAGCGGGAAGAATCTCTGTGGCCACCGGCCTGGCGAACTTCACCGACTGATCCAGATCCTGTTTTGATCGTTCTGCCGCCTTCCTCTGATCCTCGTCATGATAGAAAATAACACTCCGGTAATGGGGGCCGCGGTCAACGAACTGTCCTCCTCCATCCGTGGGGTCGATATGCCGCCAGAAGATATCAAGCAGCTGTTCATAGGAGATCTTCTCCGGATCATAGGCGATCTGAACAGCCTCAACATGGCCCGTTCTGCCGTAGGTTTCGTAGGTCGGGTTTTCTCCTGACCCTCCGGTATATCCTGAGACAACCTGGATCACACCGGGCACCTTTTTAAAATCGCTCTGCACACACCAGAAACAGCCACCTGCAAAGGTGGCGATCCGGGTGCTGCGTTTCTGCTCTGTCATCGTGTTTGCTCCTTTCTGGGAAGGGGAATTGCCGTTGCAGCCGAACGTCAGGATCAGAATCAGAATGACTGAAAATATCTTTCGCATGGTCGGCCTCCGGTTGTGTTCTGTTTTTCTTTTAGAATATAATGTAGTGACGATTTCCAGTTGATCAAGGGCGCATGAAAATTGCAATTTTCACATCGCTCTCGGAGAAGATGTCTCTCCTTACGGATTGAACGCGCCCCCTGACGATGTGACACAGCGAAGAGAGATGGGCCGCATCGGACAGGCCGTCTCATTCCAAGGGGTCGATCCTTCATCCCAATAGGTTGAATTTAATGAATCCTTTGTGAAACAGGGAAGCTCTGCTTGACTTGTTCCGCCGGGAGCTGATAATAAGATCCGGTTTAATGATGTATGGAACGGATGTTGGACAGGGGAAGCCGTCAAAGAGTCCAACCGGATAGAGGCTTGATGTATGAAGCTGTCTGCGAAGATACAGAAATCTTTTGAGAATGGGGAACCGCGGCGGCCGGGCAGGCTGCTGACCCTGCCCTTTGCGCTGCTGGGCAGTACGGCGCTTAACTGGGTAAACCATGCAGGCGCTGCCGTGATCTTTCTGCTGCTGGCCATCATGAGGATCCCCCGTGCCCGCCAACTGGAGAAGGTGATTCAGCAGGTCTATTACATCGGGGCGAGATCCATGATGATCATCATGCTGGTCGGCCTTTTTACCGGCATGGTCCTGGGCCTTCAATCCTACCACGCCCTGGTCAAGGTCGGTGCGGAAGGGGCCCTAGGCACCCTCGTCGCCCTGTCGCTGATCCGGGAATTGGGACCCGTCCTGACCGCCATCATGATCACGGCCAGGGCCGGATCCGCCATTACCGCGGAAATCGGAATCCAGCGAATCTCCGAGCAGATTGACGCCCTCGACACCATGCACATCGATCCGCTGAGATACCTCGTCAGCCCGAGGATTGCAGCGGCCATTATCAGCTTTCCCATTCTGACCACCCTTTTTGACCTGATCGGCATTCTGGGCAGTTACGTTTCCGGTGTCTGGATCATGGGCGCCAACGCCGGCACCTATTTTTATCGCGTGCAGTCCAGTGTGGAGATGAAGGATGTGACCGATGGGTTCGTCAAGGCGTTCGTCTTTGCGGTCATTGTCGCCACGGTCTGCTGCTATCAGGGCTATTTTGCCCATATGCGTTCGGAGAGCCGCGGGGCGAAAGCCGTCGGTCTGGCAACGACCTCGGCCGTCGTCCTCTCCTGTGTGCTGATCCTGGTATCGGATTATGTGGTTACCTCCCTTCTGCTCTGAGGTTGATGATGGATAATCCACTGATCGAATTTCGGGACGTGACGAAGCGTTTCGGATCCCTCACCGTCCTGGAAAAGGTCAATCTGAAAATTTATGAGGGGGAGGTCACGACCATCATCGGTTTGAGCGGTGGCGGCAAGAGCGTCCTTCTCAAGCATATCATCGGTCTGCTTCAACCGGATGAAGGGAGCATCCTGTTCCGGGGGCAGCCCCTGGACCAGATGAGCAAAAAGGAACGGTATGCCGCTCTGGGCCGGATGAGCTACATGTTTCAGGACAACGCGCTCTTTGATTCCATGACCGTCTATGACAATATCGCTCTGCCCCTTCGGGAAACGACGAGGCTCAAAAAAGCGGAAATCGACCGCAGGGTCAGGGCCCGGATCGAGCAGACGGAGCTGATCGACGCGATGTACAAATATCCCTCCGAACTTTCCGGGGGCATGCAGAAGCGGGCGGCCCTGGCGCGGGCCCTGGTCATCGATCCCCAGATCGTCCTCTTCGATGAACCGACGTCCGGACAGGACCCGGTGCGGAAAAATGCCATCCTGAGCATGATCGCCCAGTATCAGAGAAAATTCGGGTTTACCGCGGTCCTGGTCAGCCACGAGATTCCCGACGTCTACTTCATCTCCAATCGAATCCTGGCCCTGTACAACCGGACCATTGTCTTTCAGGGAACCGTTGAGGAGCTGGAGGATTTTGACCATCCCTTCAAGGATGAGGTCATACGCAGTCTTGAGGGCCTGCAGCAGGAACTGACGGGGCTGCGCTCCAAGCGGCAGTTCAAGATTCAGTATCATGCAAGCATGAAAGGGGGCGCTCTGGGGGAAAGCTTCACCATCATCATCTTTACCCTGGAGGGGCTGGATTCCGTCATCAGCAACCTGGGACACGATGCGGCACAGAAGGCGATCCACAGCACCGGGCTGTTCATCGATAAGCACTTTGGTCCCATCGGCGGTTTTTCCACCCGGGTCAATGCTCAACAGTTCGTGACCATGCTCCCCTATTCGGATCAGACCGAAGCGGATGCCCTCATGGTTGATTTTATTAATGAATTCCAGGAAGAAGGGATCCGGGGCATCCAGGGCGAGGCCGTCGGCAAAATGGGTGATGGGTGTGTTGAACTGGTTGTTCTTGCCGGAATGGCCCAGGGCAACCTGCTGGAAAAAATTGAGTCTGTCATTGAGTGCGCAAGAGACCGGCAGAAAGAAATCGGCCGCATAACGTGCGACACGCAGGAGTAAAGCCATGAAAAAATATGCCATGGAAACGACCGTGGGTATCTTTATTGTTTTCGGATTGATTCTGATCGGTTACATGACCGTGAAGCTCGGGCATGTCTCCCTGTTCGGCGATGACACCTATAGGCTTATTGCCCGCTTTACCTCCGTCTCCGGTTTGAGGGCCGGCAGCACCGTGGATATGATGGGCATCGAAATCGGCAGGGTGGAAAGGCTTTTCATAGACCAGAAGGACCTGAGAGCGGTTGTGGAGATGAAGATCAAAAAGGACATCAAGATTTATGACGATGCCATCGCTTCGATTAAGACGGAGGGATTGATCGGAGACAAGTATCTCAGCATCGATCCGGGAGGAGGGGGCGAACTCCTGCGCCCGGGTGGGGCGATCATTGAGACGCATCCGGCATTGGATATCGAAAGCCTCATCGGCAAATATGCCTTCGGTGAGATCAAAAAAGAGACAGACAGCGCTGAATAGGAGACAGAAAAGGATTCGCCATGAAAAAACACCTCGGAATTGCAATCGTTTTATGGTTTGTACTTTCGCTGTTGCCGTCGCCGGCCTGTGCCGGTGCGGCCACGGACACGCTGAAGATTCATGTCAACAAGGTGCTTGAAATTCTAAAGGATCCGGCGCTTAAGCCGGCATCGGCCAAGGAGGTCAAAAAGGATAAGCTCCGAGCTATTTACGTCCTCATGTTCGATGAAGTGGAGCTGTCCAGGCGGGCCCTGGCCAGGAACTGGAACAGCCTCAACGCCGCTCAGCGCGAGGAGTTCGTTCACCTCTTCCGGCAGGTGCTTGAAAAAACCTACGCGGACAGGATTCTCGCCTATGCCAACGAGAATGTTATTTTTGACAGGGAAACCATGCTTTCGGACAACCAGGCCGAAGTGACAACGAGAATTCTGTCATCCTCAAAGACGATTCCTTTCACATACCGCATGATCCGGAAGGGGAATACCTGGAAAGTCTATGACGTCGTTGTGGAAAACGTCAGCCTGATCCAGAATTACCGTACGCAGTTCAATGAAATACTGGCAAAAAACACCCCGGAACAGATGCTTCAGACCCTGAGGAAAAAGGTGAAAGAAACGTAGTCTCCAGAGCACAGGAAAAGGGGATCCCGGCCATGAAACATTTCTGTTTGACCGTTCTTTTTCTCGTTCTTCTTGCAGGCGTTGGTGCTCCGCGTGCCGACGCCTCGTCTGCCGTGGCGACCTCAGCCTCGGCGCCGATTCTTCTCCCGAGTGCGGGCAACTCGAACCAGCTTGAGCCGGTTTCGCAGGAACCTCCGGCAAGAGAGTCAAAGCCTGATCCGGGAAGCGTCGAAAGCCCTGCAATGGCCGAACCCTCAGCCGCTGAGCCTGAGAGCAGGGCGGTGCCGGCAGGGAGTGCGCCGGAAAGCGTCGCTCCGGGGACGTCCCCGGAGCTTCCGGAGGAGGAAAAGAGGAATTGGCATACCGATGATCTGGAGTCGGACTATGTTCCGGAGGAAGAGGGAGAAGCGCCGGTAACCCTCTATGACCCTCTGGAGCCTTTCAACCGGGCCATGTACCATGTTAACGACAAGCTCTACTTCTGGCTGCTCAAGCCTGTATCTCAGACTTATGGCGAGGTTGTTCCCGAGCCCGCGAGAATCAGCGTCCGGAATTTTTTCTCAAATCTCGCCTTTCCAGTCCGGTTTCTCAGCTGCCTGCTTCAGGCCGATTTCAGCGGCGCCGTCAAGGAATCGGGACGTTTTGTTGTGAACACCCTGTGGGGAGTTGGTGGACTTCTGGATCCCTCATCGAAAAACGAACTGGATCTTCCCAAACAGAATGTCGATCTGGGACAGACCCTGGGGATTTACGGCCTGGGGCCCGGCTTCTACATCGTCTGGCCGGTCCTGGGACCGTCCAGCCTCCGGGATACGGTTGACATTGCCGGAAGGCATTTCCTTTCCCCCGTCTCCTATCTGAATCCCTGGTACGCCCCCATGACGGTGAGGGGATACGAGGCGGTCAACGATACCTCCTTGAGGATTGGTGATTATGAGGCGCTCAAGGGGGCGGCGATCGACCCCTATCTCTCCATCCGGGATGCCTTTGCCCAGTACCGGAAGCAGAAAATTGAAGCGCGGAAAAAACATCTGACGAAACAGCTCCCGTCCGGAGAGGGAAAAATGCCCGTGAGCGTCGGCAGCGGGATTGAATAAGAGCAACCCTGACAAGGGATGATGCAGAGGTTCCGGAGGTCTCAATGGCGAAACTACTGATGAAATTTCTAGGGATGTCCCTTCTGTTGGTCCTTTTTTCTGTCCCGGGAACTGCTGCCGCGGGCGGCCTGTTCGGCCCCCCGCAGTCGCTTTCAAGGGAGAAAGGCGGATTGAACACGACCGTCGGGTTTGACTATCATGAGGATAAATTCGAGGGTAACGGGACCTGCGTATTCCGGCAGAACCGGGTATATTCGCAGGTGGCCTATGGCGGCGCCCGCCACCTCTGGGAAGTTTACGGGAGAATCGGGATCGCCGATCTGGAGATCGAAGATGGTTTCCGTTCCAGGATAAATACGACCACCTCTTCTTCCGATGATTTTGAGGAAAATGAAACGCCTTTCGGTGCCCTGGGGGCCAAGGTCTTCCTTCCCCTGGGAGGGGCTTTCGGCATCGGCGCTTTTCTTCAGGGTTCCTTCTTCTTCGGCGATTTCGGAGACGAGGTCAGGGGGCATTGGAATGGCGCCCCCTACAAGGCGGAACTCAACGTCAGGGATCTGTGGGAGATCACGTCGGGGATCAGCGTATCAGCCACCGCCCCCCGCGGGATCATCCTGTATGCCGGTCCCTTCATCCATTACTCGGAAGCCCGTGTGACCTCCTCCCGCCAGGTTTCTGGAATCCCGTTGCTGGAAGAAGATGCCACTGTGAAGAATAAAACGGAGATCGGCGGTTATGGAGGAATTTCCGTGCCCCTGGGCAGGGGGTTTCATCTTAACGCGGAAGGCCGATATTCGGAGAGGTTTTCGGCCGGCGTCGCCGTAACCTACACCTACCAGAACGGCGGGCTCTAAGAATCCGGCTCATCATCGAAGGCGCTGTAGTTTCTCTCCAGGCTCTTCAGGGATTCATTGAACTGCAGGATGCCGGGCTCCCAGTTGTTGTGAAAATTGTCCCAGAACAATGTCTGGGCCAGCACGAACCGATTGTGGGCTGATCCGGCGTGCTTCATTTTCGTTTCGAAGGAAGCCTGCAGAGCTCGCAGCCGCTGGCGCAGATCTTCATCCTCGACACTGCTGAAAAACTCATCGAGAAGCCGCTTGCGCTCCCGTTCAAAGGCCAGGCGGTCTTCTTTAAAAAGCCTGGCCATCCGCGCGTGACGCTTCTCCGATTCCTCTCTTCGCTTTTCACTCTCTTCTTCCCACTGGGGCTGGTTCATGGGAGCCTCCTCATTGTTTAGCCTCAGAACTCGCATCACGAGGATGGTGGCGTTTCTTTTGAACCGAATATGCCCTGAATGCCCGAGGAGGGCAATACCTGGAATTCCTTATTTTGATCTAAGAATTAGGTGGAAATTGGAGGGGGCTATCCAATCACCGTAATCTTGAATATCCGGTCATTCTGTGAGTTCCTTTCACATTTCAGGTTGCAGGATCATCCTTGAAATTTCAAAGATCATGAAGGAACTTTCAAGGGTTGGTATGGGAGTATGTAAAGGGAGACGAAACAGGTGCGGGTGCGTCACCAATCGTTGCACAGTGACTACAAGGGGAGACAGGGAGGGGTTGCACAGACCAGCCGCACGCAGAGCCTGTCGTCTTTTGAAGTCGTCCGTTCCAGAGCTACGCCTGCCACTGCCAGTTCTTAATATTCTTCATTTTATTGTTTCGGTGCCATTGGCTATGCGGATGTTGATATCCTGGATGAAATCGCATATGTTTGCTTCAAATGCCACAGGGCAGTTTGGCCGCGCCCCTCTTGATAGACCAGACCGTCTGCTTCAAGCTCTTTCATGATCCGATAGACCTGCTGGCGGCCCAAGTCTGTGAAGCTCCTGATGTCGGAATTGCGGAGAGGACGATCCTTAAGCAAGGACCGGATGAGGACCTTGATCGCTTCCAGATCCAATCTTCGCGTTATGTCATAGGCCACCCCTTCATTGAGAATGGCGGCTGCCTTACGGGAAAGTCGATAGGTTGTCCCTTTCCCTGTTCCGCACTTGTTCGGACCGCGCTGATCTTCATAGAGAATCTTCAGGGCCATGAGGTTGTCGCCGAAGATGAGCATGTTTCGCCAGCCATCCGGAAAGGGATTGTCCGTATTGAAGGTGCGTACCTCCTGGAGGGGGCCGGCCAGGGTTTCCGCAATGACGTCTTCCCGCGTTTTTTCTCTGAGTAAACAAGCTGATCAATCTTCGTCAACGCCACATAATCCCTGACCTCCAAGGGAAAGAGCCGGGACTTGTAGATTTCAGGAAGGGGTTTTCCTTACTGGAGGAGTCGAATGATGGTTTCTCTATCGTTTTCAGTGGGTATGGGCATGCTTTCAAAAATCCTGTTTTCGGGTGTTGGTCCAACGGGGCAGATTTAAAGAAAAAGGGGTTGAAAGACCCCGCTCCCCTGATTCAGAAGATCCTGTCGTGTCGGGATTTGATAAATTCAACCCAACGAATAAATTGCTTCCCGATGGCCTCGATCATGATGATATCCAATCCTATTGGAAGATCTTCTCTTTTATATCAAAAGATTTGCGGTAAAGCGTTTTACACCTCACCCAATTTCCGAAATCGGATGATTAGGGAATTTCACCGGACGATTATCGGATGATTACGCCCGTTCTCCTGTAAGAACATAGCGGATTGAACGCCCACGCCCTCTCCTTTCGATGATGTGCAGGTCAAGAAGCAACTGGATATCGCGATAGGCTGTATCACGCACCACGTTGAACGTGTCCCGGATCCACTTATTGGTGACGCTGCCGCCCTCTTGGATCTGCATCACAATTCTTCGCTGTCGCTCATTGAGCCGGGCTTCCATGGCGGGAGTAATGAAGCCCGGCGCATCGGTAGGCGGCCTCAGGCGGTCGTAGTTGCCGGCCGGTCCGGGCAGTGTGACCACGAAAAAGCCGTCCTGCTGATCGAGAACGGGCGGATCGAGGCCGTGGTTGAGCATGGCGTCGCGCATGCGGGCGAAGCCCGTTCCCCGCTGCTCCATTTTATCCAGGATGCAGAGGCCCTGGGCGATCAGGGGATTCCTCGAACAGGGGCGGTAGTTGCCTTTTCGCAATTTGGCCAGGGTGATCGGTTTGAGCGGGTAGCCGGGGCTGGCGATCTCGATGCGGTTGCTGAAGAGGCGGACGAAGACTTTGCGCGAAGCGTCCTCGTAGTTGCGGTGGGCAACGGCGTTCAGGAGGGCTTCCCGGATGGCCGCCTGTGGATACTCATTGAGGCGGATGCTGTTGAGGCCGACCACGCGCCGGGGATGGAAGGTGTGAGCGTCGATGAAGGCAAGGATCTCTTCCAGGGCATGGGGAAGCGGGGCGTTTACGTTCAGCTGACCTTTGGGTCGGCCCGAGATGCGCGTATCGTCGTAGGCATCGACGAGGATTTCGCATTGGGGAAAACGAAAGGCGGGATGTTCGCCGAAAAGAACGAGTGCCGCTGCGCTGGCGCAGAATGCGGCCGGATGATCGCAGCGGAGCAGGAGACCCCGGGCATGGAGCACCTCGGCGGCAGACCATGTTTCGTGGTTATCGCCGGGAATCCGGCCCTTGAATTCCTCGATCAGCCGCTGATCGAGTTCGCTGACCGGCACATCCCTCAGCATGGCTGTCTCGAAGGACGAGGCCGCTTCAATCAGGTGTTCGCTTTCGTTTTGCTCGGCGCTGGTGGCCTGAATCCCGAATTGTTCGGCCAGGGTGCGCAGGAGCGCCCGGAGCATTTCCGGCTTGAGGTCTTCCCGATCATGAAATCTCTTGTAGGTGTGGCCGGCCTTTTTGATCTCTTCGATGAAGGCCCGCGTCTCCGGCAAGCGGCCTTCATCGGTCATCCCCTTGAGAAAAATCAGGGAGGGAAGCTTGAGCTCCCGGGCGAGGCGGTATTCGTGGTGGGTGGCCGAAAGGCCCCCGTCCGGTCGACCGTACTCCGTTCCGACGAGGAGCACGTAAACGGAGCATTCGCGAAGCCTGTCGAGATAGGGCATGGAAGCGGGGCGGGAAGAGGCAGGCTCCCGTTCAAATAGGATCGGGCTGCAATGCTGCATCAGAAAGGGGTCCGTGGCAATGAGGCCTGAGACGGCGGCCCGCTCCAGTTCGAGCTCCTTCTGGACAGAACTGATGAAGATGCGCTTTTTATCAGGCATGTCGGCCCTCTTCAATACGGCGATCCAACAGGCTCTGCAAAGAGATCGTAGTCGTCTGCCGCAACGATCCGGCAGGGGACGAGGGAGCCGGGCGGAAGGGCCTGGTTTCCGCCTTTTACATAGGTCACCCCGTCGATTTCCGGGGCCTGGCGGCGGCAGCGCCCCACGAAGGGATAGTCGGGATGGCCACTCGGGCCTTCAATGAGCACCTCCTGGAGGGAGCCCACGAGGGTCGAATTGATCTCGTTGGAAATGACCGCCTGCTCCTCCATGAGCAGATTGCGCCGGGCCTTTTTGGTCCGCTCCGAGACCTGGCGGGGCAGCTTGTCCGCAGGCGTCCCCTCTTCCGGGGAATAGGGAAAGACCCCGAGATGATCAAAGCGGATCTCCTGGACAAACGCCAGGAGGCGGTTGAATTGAGCCGGTGTCTCTCCGGGGAAACCCACGATGAGTGAGGTCCGCAGGGCGAGGCCTGGGATGACCTCCCGGGCGCGGCTCAGCCTCTTCCGGATCCGGCGGCTGTCGCCTTGGCGCTTCATGGCCTTGAGAACGGCGTCGTCGATGTGCTGGATCGGGACATCCAGGTAGGGGCAGATCCGGTCATGCTCCGCGATGACCGCGAAGAGTTCGTCCGCCAGGCCGGATGGATAGGTGTAGAGAAGGCGGATCCAGGCCAGGCCCTCCAGGGCGGCCAGTTCCCGGAGGAGAAGGGCCAGGGTGGGCCTTCCGGGCAGGTCGCGGCCGTAGGCGGTGGTGTCCTGGGCGATCAGGATCAGTTCCCGGATGCCGCGATCGGCCAGGCCTTGCGCCTCCTCGAGGAGATCATCGACGGGCCGGCTGCGGGCCTTTCCCCGGATCTCGGGGATGACGCAGTAGGCGCAGCGATGCGAACAGCCCTCGGCGATTTTGAGGTAGGCGCTGAAGGTCGGCGCGGAAAGGAGGCGGGGATGGCCGGCATTCATGAGGAAGAGGGGCGGGGTCACCACGGCGCGGTTTGCCTGCGCATCGAGTTGCCCGTCTCGCAACTTCCGGAGATGATCGGCGATGTTCGGCACTTCCGATATCCCCAGAAAGAGGTCCACCTCGGGGATCTCCGCCGCCAGCTCCGCGCCGTAGCGCTGGGGCAGGCAGCCGGTAACGATGAGATGCCTGCATTTCCCCTTCCTTTTCCATTCGGCGAGCCGGAAGATTTCATCGATGGATTCCTCCCGGGCCGGCAGGATGAAGGCGCAGGTGTTGAGAAGCACGATTTCGGCCTCTTCCGGCGTGGAGACGATCCGGCAACCGGCCTGGGCCAGCAGGGCGGCCATCACCTCCGAATCCACGAGATTTTTCGGGCAGCCGAGGTTGACGACGTGAACGGTGCTTTCTATCATCGCGGCAGCTTCCCGACCAGGACTTTCCGGGGTTTCGCGCCGTCGGAAGGCCCGACGATGCCCTCCGACTCCATCCGTTCGATGAGGCGGGCGGCCCGGTTGTAGCCGATCTTCATGTAGCGCTGGACGAGGGAAATGGAGGCCTGTCCCAGGTCCGTCACCAGTTCCACGGCCTCGTCATACTTTTCGTCAACGTCCTCATTCCCCTTTTCCCCCTCCCGCATATCCGAGTCCGCTTCGTAGCGGGAAATGGATTCGTCGTAGGTGGGCTGTGCCTGCGTCTTGATGTATTCCGTGATGCGTTCGATCTCCCGGTCGGAGACGAAGGCCCCGTGAATCCGCGAGATCTTGGCGGTTCCGGGGGGCAGGAAGAGCATGTCGCCGGATCCCAGCAGGCTTTCCGCGCCCTGCTGATCCAGGATGGTGCGGGAATCCACCTTGGAGGAGACCTGGAAGGAGATGCGCGTGGGGAAGTTGGCCTTGATCAGGCCGGTGATGACATCCACCGAGGGGCGCTGGGTCGCCAGCATGAGGTGGATGCCCGCCGCCCGGGCCATCTGGGCCAGCCGGGTCAGGGAGTCCTCTACATTCTTCTGGGCGACCATCATGAGGTCCGCCAGCTCGTCGATGATAATGACGATATAGGGCAGTTTGGAAGGCAATGCACTCTGCGGCGCTCCTTCGGAGGAGGGCGCCAGTCCGGGCAGGGGCTGCTGCGGCGCGGCCGTCGCAAGGGCCTTGTTGTAGGAATCGATGTTCTTCACGCCCGACGCGGCGATCAGCTGATAGCGCCGCTCCATCTCCTCCACGGCCCACTTGAGGACCTGGGCGGCCTTCTTGGGGTTCACCACCACGGGGTGGAGGAGATGAGGGATCCCTTCATAGGAAGAGAGTTCCAGCCGCTTGGGATCGATCATGAGGAACTTGACATCCTCGGGTGCGGCTTTGAGCAGGATGCTGCAGATCATGGCATTGAGGGAAACGCTCTTCCCCGATCCGGTGGTGCCGGCGATGAGGAGATGGGGCATGCGGGTCAGGTCCGCGACCATGGGGTTGCCGACGATATCCTTGCCCAGGGCGATGGGAAGGACGAGGCGGGATTCGCGGAACGTCTCGCTGTCCAGGACCTCCCGGAGATAGACGGTTTCCCTGTTGCCGTTGGGGATTTCAATGCCGACGGCGGCCTTGCCGGGGATCGGGGCCATGATCCGGATGCTGGGCGCTTTCAGGGCCAGGGCGAGGTCATCGGAAAGGGTGGTGATCCGGTTGATCTTGACTCCCGGCGCCGGCTCCAGCTCGTAGAGGGTGACGACGGGTCCGGGCTGAACCTCCACGACCTTCCCCACCACGCCGAAATCGGCCAGGGTCTTTTCAACGGTGCGGGAGTTGGCCAGCAGGGAGTCCTTCCTGACCTTCGCGTCCCTGCGCTCCTTGTAGTCCAGCAGGGTAAGGGGCGGCAGCGTATACCCTCCTCCACGCCGCACAACGGGGACGAGGGGGGGCGGTTCCGGCGGGTTGGCCTTTTCCCCGGCCGGCGGGGCCGCCGGCTTCCGGGTATGAATGCGGGGGATCTTTTCCTTCCTTTCCGGGAGGATGGCTCTTCCCCTTCGGAACAGGGACATCAGGGCCGGCCCGCCCGCCGCCAGATTCGCCTTCAGGAGGCTTCCCAGGGACAGCAGGGAGAACCGGAACAGGATCATCAGGGAGACAGTCAGGACAAACAGGAGCAGGAGCGCTGTGCCGGCGGAGCCAAGGGAGGAAGAAAGCAGTCCTGTCAGCGCCTTTCCCAGCAGACCGCCGGGCTGATCCTGCACGTCGTGGAGGCTCAGCGCCGGAGCCAGAAGAGAAAGGAGCCCGGAGGAAGAAAGCATCAATCCGGAAAATCCAATGAAGATTTTTTTGCCTGTCCTGAAATCCGGGCGGACAAAATACAGAATGGAGAGGGTCAGCAATCCGGCGGGCAGGAGGAAAATGCTCATCCCGAAGAACCACAGAAGGGCATAGGAAAGGTGAGCGCCGAACCGGCCGATGAGGTTATGGACCGGTCCCCCCGGCGGGACGTAATGGCCGATGGATGGGTCCTGCGGGGAATAGGAAAAAAGGCACAGCAGCAGGAACAGGGCCGCCGTCAGGCTGATGACGCCGGGAATCTCGTGCCTCCATGAAGAACGGGAAGGCGAATGGCTTGAAGATTTCGTTCCCACCTCAAACTCCCTTTTTTATTCCGGTGTGGTGAGCGGCCGAACCGGGCTTGGGAGGGGATGAATCGTTCCGGTAATTTTCAACAATGGTATTACGCACCTCGTCGATGAGCTGGTGGCGCGTTTCAATGGAATAGTTCGCTGCGTCGATCGGCTTGTCAAAAATCAGCTTCACGCCGCCCGGAGTGATCTTCAGAGAGCGTTTCCGCATGATGGCCCCGCTTCCGATGATCGTTACCGGGACGACAGGTACGCCGGCCGAGATCGCCAGATGAAAGACCCCCTGTTTGAAAGGCTGGATCGTCCCATCGCCGCTTCTCGTCCCTTCGGGGAAGGTCATGACGGACCGGCCCCTTCGAATGATCTGGGCGGCATTCTCCAGGCTTCTCAGGGCGCTGTCATGATTTCTCCGGTCAATGGGAATGTATCCCGCATTGCGCATGGCGGTGCCGAAAAGGGGAATGCTGAAGAGCTCCTGCTTGGCGATCCAGCGGAACTGAACGGGAATGCAGGCCAGGGCCACCAGGGTATCGATGTCGCTCTGGTGATTGGCGGCAAAGATCTGGGGTCTGTCCAGGAGGACATGGCGCAGGCCGGATATTTCCACGGGTATCGAGGAGAGGGCCAGCAGCATCCTGGCCCAGAGCTGCGCCAGTCTGTGAATGCGGTTCTCGCCCGCGCCAAGGAGGGAGAAGGCCACCGCCCAGAAAGAGAAAAAAGCGGTAATGGACACACCCACAAAAATTAGGAGAATCGACCGGATCATGAACGCGTTTCCCAGAGTAAACCTGTTTATTATTCTAAGCATTTCCCTCTACTTGATAATTCATGTGAAGTCAATCAGGAATAGACCGGCAAAACCGGGAGCGGGATTTCAGGGCAAGAAATGATTTGACAAACATGCCTCATGGTACTAGCATCGGTCGCCCTCAAAGGAATAAAATTCGCTTGAAAATCTAATATTTGATAAATCTGATATGAAAAAAGTTCTGGACAGGAAGAGAGCGCGGGAAATTGTTGAACGTTTCTCCGAGGCCAGCGTACTGGTTGTCGGAGATGTCATGGTGGATCATTTTATCCGGGGGAGGGTCGCCCGGATTTCTCCCGAGGCGCCGGTTCCCGTTGTGGATGTTTCCGGGGACCGTCTCCTTCTCGGCGGTTGCGCCAATGTCATCAATAATATCTATGCCATGGGAGGAAGGGTATACGGCGCCGGGATCGTCGGCGAGGATGCCATGGCCGAGCGGATCCGGGAAGAGTTCCGCGGGAGGAACATTGATCCGGCGGGGCTGGTGGTCGAAACGGGGCGCCCGACGACCCTGAAGACAAGGATTATTGCCCACGGACAGCAGGTGGTCCGGTTCGATCGGGAGAGCCGGCAGACGGCGGATGCGGAGAGCATTGAAAAACTGCTTGCCTATGCCCGGACGCTACGGGGAGAACTGGGAGCCATCGTGGTTTCCGATTACGGCAAAGGGGTTGTCACCAGGGAGCTGATGACGGGCCTTCTTGAGGTCGTGGCCGGAACGGATATCGTGGTCTGCGCCGATCCCAAGAGAAACGACCTGTCCCTGTATTCGGGGGTGGACATCATAACCCCCAATCATCATGAAGCGGGCAGGGCCGTCGGCGTGGATGCGCCGACAGGGGATGAGCTTGTCCGGGTCGGAAAGGAACTGCTGTCCCGCTACAATTTCCGGTCCCTGCTGATCACGCGGGGAGAGGAAGGGATGAGCCTTTTTGAAAGAGACGGGCAAGGGGGGGAAATTCTGCATACCCTTTTCCCGACGGAAGCCCGGGAGGTGTTTGACGTCACCGGCGCGGGGGATACGGTGATCGGTGTCTTCGCCCTGTGCATGGCTTCGGGGGCCAGCTTCCGGGAAGCGTCGGCGATCTCCAACTGCGCCGCGGGCATCGTCGTCGGCAAGGTGGGAACGGCAACGGTGACCCGCCAGGAGTTGAAAAAGGTCCTATGAGCCGGCCTCGCGAAGCTGAAGCGGTCAAGCTGATCATGAGTCTGTTTGCCGTGGATCGGGACGTACTGCGCGACATTCTGGCCTGCGTGATCGAAACTTACGGGGAGACGGACTTCATCAGCGGCCTGCTTCCCTTCGACTATACGTCTTACTATGCCGAGGAGATGGGGTCTTCGCTGCTGAGGCGGTTTGTGTCCTTCGAGCGCCTCATCCCCCCGGAAAGCCTTCCCGATATCAAGAACCGGACCAATTCCCTGGAGGACCGGTTTGCGGTGGCCGGAAAGAGGACGGTCAATATTGATCCCGGCTACATTGCCAAGGCCCATCTGATTCTGGCCACGGGCAAGGGGTATACCCATCGGCCCTATCTCCGGGACGGGATTTACGCGGACTTGACCCTGATGTACAGTCATAAAACCTTTTCAACACTTCCCTGGACGTATCCCGATTACGCGGAAAAATCCTCGATTGAAATGTTCAACAAGATCCGCGCCAGGTATGTCGAGCAGTTGAAGAGCCGGAAGGGCTGAAACAGACGCAGCCTGCCGTGCGTGGAAGGAATTTTAAGGAATAGGGGAACAAGACATGATCAGCAGTATGACCGGTTATGGACGGGCGGAATCCACGGATAACACAAGAAAGATCGTGGTTGAGATGAGGTCGCTCAATCACCGATACCTGGAGGTGTCCCTTCGCCTCCCAAACCTTTTCCTCCCGATGGAGATGGAGATCAAAAGAAAGGTCGGCGAGCACTTTTCCCGCGGCCGGATTGATGTGTCCATCAAGATGGATGCCGACAATGGAGGGGAGGGTGAAAACCGATATTCCCTCAACCTGCCCTTGTTGAAAAATTATTTTTCTCTGCTGGTTGAGATGAAAAATGAATTGAATCTTGCGGATGAGATTACCCTGGAGCTGTTGTCGCGCTTCAAGGACGTGATGACCCCCGTGGAGGCGATCCCCGATTTGCAGGCCTGCTGGGGAAAGGTGGAGCCGGTCTTTTATGAAGCGCTGGCGGAGCTGAAGGCTATGCGGAAGACGGAAGGAGACATCCTCTATCGGGATCTCGTGGACCGGATTGGCTATATCCGCACATCTCTCGACGGGATCGTCCAGAGAACGCCGGTGCTCCTCGAGGAATATCACGCCCGCCTGGTAGCCCGCGTTCAGGAATTGACCAAGGGGCTGGTCGTCGATGAGGCGCGCCTGGCCCAGGAAGTGGCCGTCATGGCGGAGCGGAGCGATATTACGGAAGAAACCGTCCGTTTCCGCAGCCATCTCGAACAATTTGAGGCCATGATGAACAGCGCGGAGGCCGTGGGAAGGAAAATTGACTTTCTCATCCAGGAAATGGGCAGGGAGATCAATACAATCGGTTCCAAGAGCAGCGACGCCCAAATTTCCCGGCGGGTGATCGAGATCAAGAGTGAACTGGCGAAATTGAGAGAGCAGGTGCAGAATATTGAATAAGTCCGATGGGAGACCCAGGGGGCTCTTTCTCGTCCTGTCCGCTCCCTCCGGTGCGGGCAAGACGTCTATCCGCCGAAAATTTTTCGAACGGCATCCCGAGGTTCAATTTTCCGTTTCCTATACCACCAGGAAACCCAGACCGGGAGAAGTTGACGGAAAGGACTACTTCTACATTTCCGAGGCGGAATTCCGGGAACGGATCGAGCAGGGTGAATTTGCCGAATGGGAGGAGAATTACGGTCACTGTTACGGGACATCCGGGAAAATGATGGACCGCTTTTTGGATCAGGGTCGGGATATGCTCCTGGATATCGAAATGAGGGGGGCAAAGACATTGAAAAAGAATTACGCCGGTGGTATCTATGTCTTCGTTTTGCCTCCCTCTTTGGCTGAGTTGAAGTCGAGGCTGCAAAACAGGGGAGAATCGGACGCCGAAATAAAGAAACGCCTGGGCCAGGTCCTTCAGGAAATAGAAGAGGCGCTCGGGTATGATTATGTCATCTTTAATGATTCACTGGATCGGGCGGTCGACTCTCTTCAGGCGATTTATCTGGCTGAAAAAAGCCGGACGGAAAGAAGAATAAAACAGATTCAGGACATCCTCGATGAGGAAAAAGAGGATTAACACAGGGAATATATTTTTCAGGGAGGCCTGTTCAGCATGGCAAGAATAACTGTTGAAGACGCTCTGCAAGTTACCGGGAACCGCTTCGCCCTGGTTCTGCTGGCGGTGAAACGATCCAAGCAGCTTTTGAAAGGTTCGCAACCATTAACCAATACCCGCAACAACCGGGAGATTGTCGCTGCGCTCCGGGAAATTGCCGATAACAAGGTTTATTTTTCCCACCCGGAATATCTCATGGGGGCCAAGGAAGATTTTAAGCTCATCGTTGATGATACGACAGAATTTATCGGTGACGAAGACTATGTCGAATGAGGCGGCGCGGGAAAAGCTCATCTTTGCCTTGGACATGGGAAGGGGATTCGACGAGGCCATGTCCTGGGTCCGGCTTCTCACGGGGCATGTCGGGCTGTTCAAGGTCGGCAAGGAGGCCTTCACCCGTTTCGGCCCCAGGCTCGTCGAGGAGATCCAGAAGGCGGGGTCACGGGTTTTTCTGGATCTCAAGTTCCATGACATCCCCAATACGGTTGCCAGAGCCGCTGAAGGCGCCGTGGAGATGGGGGTGGCCATGTTCAATGTCCATGCGCTGGGCGGGATGAGCATGATGGCAGAGACCGCGAAGGCCGTGCGGGAGACGGCGCGGAAGCGGGAGCTTCCCGAGCCGGTCGTTCTCGGGGTGACGGTCCTGACCAGCCTGAACGACGACGATCTCAGGGCCCTGGGCTTCTCCTGCTCAACGGCGGAGCTGGTTCTGAGGCTGGCGCGCATGGCCCGGGACGCCGGTCTTTCCGGGGTCGTTGCATCGGCGCAGGACGTCGAGGCGATCCGGAAGGCATGCGGCGAGGGCTTTGCCATCGTAACGCCGGGGATTCGCGGATCGGCCAGGGTGGCCGGAGATGATCAGAAGCGCGTCCTCACCGCTGAAGAGGCCATCCGGCGGGGCTCGGATTACCTGGTCGTCGGTCGGCCGATTCAGACGGCGGAAGACCCCGTGGCTGCTGCGGATGAACTCTGCAGAGAGATCGCCCGGGGGCTGACGGCGGGATAAGTTCCCCTCAGATTGGAGGGGTTTTCCCGGTGGCGGATCTCCACGGCCGCCCCGCATCAGGCTTGATGTCCGCCGGCGGTTCTCTATCGCCCTGGCGGGATTATTCGGGGTCTTGTTCGAGATGGGCCTCACGTACGTACCGGATCGGCAGGGATGTCCATGGAAGTCATTTATGGCGTCAATCCTTTGAAGGAGGCGCTGATCAGCGGCCGCGGGGGCGTGGAGAAAATCGTTTTGGCCCGGGGTCGGACCGAAGCGGCGATCCGCGAGATTCGAATCCTGGCCGCTCAACAGGGTGTACCTGTTGAGGTCCGGGAGCGGTCGCACCTGGATGAACTGACCGGGAAGGCTTCTCACCAGGGCGTACTCGGCATATGCAGGGCTTATCACTACCAGGACCTGGATGCGGTGATCGCCAATCGGCATCCGTCCTGCCTGTACGATCTGGTGCTCATTCTGGACGGGATCACAGATCCCCACAATCTGGGTGCCCTTATCCGAACGGCGCACTGTTTCGGCGCCAACGGGGTCATCCTTCCCGAGCATCGTGCGGCTTCCGTGACAGCCACCGTTATTAAAACCTCCGCAGGGGCTGTCCGCCATCTCCCGGTGGCCCGTGTCGCCAATGTGGCCCGTGCCCTTGATGAACTCAAAACGCGGGGCTTCTGGATTTTCGGAGCTGACGCGCAGGCCTCCCAATCCGTATCGGCCCCGGATTATTCGGGGGCCGTAGGTCTGGTCATGGGGGCTGAAGGTAAGGGGATGCGGCCCCTCATCCGGAAGATGTGCGATTTCCTCATCTCCATCCCGATGCTTGGGAAAATCGATTCGCTCAATGTATCCGTCTCAGCGGGGATTGTATTGCATGAAATCCGGCGGAAACAATCCCGCCATCCTGCAGGACAGCGGTAACAATCCCCTTCCCTGATCAAACCACTTCTTTTCATCGGCCCTTTTCTCGGCTTCCCAACCCGATTTTGCCTGTGACCGCGTCGGCTCCGCCCGCCGAATCGATCTCATGTTGGAACAGGGTGCAAGCCGGGACGACAACAGGGAACGTTTCTTGAAATAAAATTTCTTCCAATGCCTTTTGCTATCTGGAAGAGTTGCCACGTTTTTTTTTTCACGGAGCGTCCTGAATAAGAAGGAGTTGTCGTCATGACGGAGTTAGTATGGGAAGCAACCACCCGCAGAGGTGAGGTCAAGAAAGGTGAAATGAAGATTGCCGATGAAGCGGCGTTGAAAAGGCTGCTACGGAGGCAGGGATATCGGTCGATATCGATCAGGAAAAAGCCCAAGGACCTTCTTGAATATCTGCCGTTTCTTCAACAGAAAGTCAAAGAGAAGCAGGTTGTCGTTTTTGCCCGTATCTTTTCGACGATGATCGACTCCGGCCTTCCCCTGATTCAATGTCTTGATCTTCTGGGGCAGCAGGAAACCAACAAAACCTTCGCCAAGGTCATCACGGCCATCAAGGAAGATATTGAAGGTGGAGCTTCTTTGACGGATGCGCTGAAAAAATACCCTCAGATTTTTGACGAACTCTTTGTCAATCTCATTGCAGCCGGAGAAAGCGGCGGCATTCTGGATGTCATCCTGGGAAGACTTTCCACCTATATGGAAAAAGCCATGAAACTCAAACGCAAGGTCAAGGGAGCCATGACGTACCCGATCAGCGTCCTGGTAATCTCCATCGGCGTGGTGACGCTGCTGCTTCTGAAGGTGATTCCCGTATTCCAGAAAATGTTTGCCGATATGGGTGGTGCCCTGCCGGCGCCGACTCAGTTCCTGGTCAATTGCAGCGAATTCATGCAGCACTATTTCGTTTATATGGTTGCGGCGGTCATTGCCGCGATTTTCGCCTTCAAGCAGTTTTACAGAACCGAACAGGGGAATGTTCTTGTGGACCGGGCGCTTCTGAAGCTGCCCGTTTTCGGACCGCTCCTTAAAAAGGTAGCCGTGGCCAAATTCACCCGGACCCTTTCCACAATGATGAGCAGCGGCGTTCCCATTCTCGACGGCCTGGCCATTGTGAGCAGAACGTCCGGAAACAAGATCGTCGAGGAGGCGCTGATGAACACGCGGCGCAGTATCAGTGAAGGGAAAACGATCGCAGAACCCCTTGAAGCATCGGGGCTGTTTCCTCCCATGGTTGTTCAGATGATCGCGGTAGGGGAGCACACCGGCGCGTTGGATGCCATGCTGGCTAAAATCGCTGATTTTTATGATGATGAAGTGGACGCGGCGGTAAGTGCCATGACCGCGCTCCTGGAACCTTTCATGATGGTGTTTCTGGGGGGTGTTGTCGGCGGAATGATCATCGCCATGTATCTGCCGATCTTCCAGATGGCTTCCGTGGTGGGCGGATAAAAATGGTCGGGATGGCGCGATTTGAACGCGCGACTCCTGCGTCCCGAACGCAGTGCCCTACCAAGCTGGGCCACATCCCGACAGGGGGATGTTCATATAAAATTTATCCGGAAATGTCCATCTTTATTTGCATGATCCAAAATAAAATATTTCCCTGCACCTTTGAAAAACCGCTGTCGAATGGCGTAAATTGAAGACTTTTTCACCAGATCCTGCTGGAAGATACCTGTTGTCCGACCCGTCGTGCTGCTGCTCTATTGTTTTTTGACTGTTAACATGGTATTGAAGAGGAAAGATAATTAAAGAGGTAGTATTCTTGATTATTTATGATCTGAAATGTGAAAAAGGACACACATTCGAGGGGTGGTTCAAGGACCGGAAGGCCTTCGAGAAACAGAAGGAGCAGAAGATGATTGCCTGTCCGGTTTGTGGAAGCTTTGAAGCCCGGGAACTCCCTTCTTCGCCGAAGATCGTGACGCGACACTCAGGAAGGGATTCCGAAAAGAACTCCCCCAAGGCCCATCGGCCAAGCGTGCTGCAGAAATTTCACGAATACATCAATAAACACTTCGAGGATGTCGGCGAGCGTTTTGCGGAAGTGGCCTTGAACATCTTTCACGGCAAGGAGGATCCGAGAAACATCAAGGGGACTACGACGAAGCGGGAAGAGGATGCGTTGAAGGACGAAGGCGTGAAATTTATTAAGGTTCCCCTTCCCAAGCTGGACAGCTGATTCCAGGTCCCCGTCGGAGAGAAGATCACAGCGAACAATGCGCCGGGGTCGACACCCGGAAGCCGGCGGGCCGCCGTTATTTCATTAAATGAAGATCACACCCGAACAGAACTTTCACAAAGGCAAAGTCCAGAGCCATCATTAATATTTTCACCCCCGCGTCCTGACAGATGACACCCACGGATCGTCCCTTTCCGGTGGTAGGAACAGTGTTGCAGACAAGCGGCACAGCCGTGATCAAAAGGCGGTGTTGGACTGAAAAGAGAAAGATGAAGAAACTCTACAGCAATATTATTGAGTCGATAGGCAATACGCCACTTGTTGAGATTCGCAGGTTGAATCCGAATCCGAAGGTAAAGATCTATGCCAAGCTGGAAAGTTTCAACCCGGGTGGATCCATCAAGGACCGGACGGCCCTGTACATGATCAGCGAAGCTGAAAAGCGGGGGGAACTGACCCCGGATAAAATCATACTGGAGGCGACCAGCGGCAACACGGGCATAGGGCTCGCCCTCATTGCGGCGGCCAAAGGCTACCGGTTGTGCCTGGCCATGGCGGAATCGGCCAGTGAGGAAAGGAAGAAAATTCTCAAGGCCCTGGGGGCCGAACTGTATTTTACCCCGGCCGGCATGGGGACGGACGGTGCCATTGAAGAGGTCTACAGCATGATGCGGGAAAATCCGGACCGCTATTTCGTCCCGGACCAGTTTAACAATCCCGATAACATCCTGGCTCACTATTACGGAACGGCAGAGGAGATCTGGCAACAGACCGATGGGAAGGTCACCACGGTCATCGCCACCATGGGAACGACAGGGACGGCGATGGGGCTGTCTCGAAGGCTGAAGGAGCACAATCCGGAGGTCCGGGTGGTGGGAGTGGAGCCCTATCTTCAGCACCGCATTCAGGGCCTGAAAAATTTAAAGGAATCCTACGTGCCCGGGATTTTTGATAAGCAGAGGCTTGATGAAAAAGTCCATATCCAGGATGAGGATGCCTATGAGACGGCCAGAAGGTTGGCCCGGGAGGAGGGCATTCTGGCGGGGATGAGTTCCGGGGCGGCCATGTACGTGGCGATGCAGAAGGCTCGAGAGATGGACGAAGGCTTCATCGTTGTGATCTTTCCCGACAGCGGTGAGCGGTACCTGAGCACCGAGCTGTTCATGGACAAGGAAGAATCGACCATCCGGTTTTACAATGTCCTGTCACGGAGCAAAACCTTCTTCCGGCCCATCAATCCGGAGATGGTCCTGATGCATTCCTGCGGCCCCACGATCCATGAAGTCCCGCACATCGGCAGCTATCGCCGGTTCGTGGTCTCCGACCTGATCCGCCGCTATCTCGAATTTCGAGGCTATCCGGTTAAGCATGTCCTGAACATTATCGACCTTGCGGACCGCTCCATCCGGGGCGCCGAGCGGGAAAATACGGATCTGGCCGTCTATACGGCCCGCTGCGCCGATGCCTTTCTCCGTGACATCGAAAAGCTCGGCATCAAAAAGGATGAGAATTATCCCCGGGCCAGCGAGAATTTTGACTGCATGCTGGAGCTGGTGGATGAACTGGTCGAGAGGGGATTTGCCTATGAAAAACTGCGGTCTGTTTATTTCGACATCTCGAAATTAAGAGATTACGGATGTCTCTCCAATGTCGACCTCACCCGGGTTCAACACGGACGGACGATTGATCTGGATTACTATGAAAAGGACAGCCCCGTTGATTTTACCCTCTTGAAGCGATCCACGCTCAGTGAGCTGAAGCGGGGCGTGTTCTTCAAAACCCGCTGGGGTAACGTCCGGCCGAGCTGGCACCTCGAATGCGCCGCCATTGCCCGGCATTACCTGGCGGAGACTTTCGACATCCATGCGAGCGGTTCCGATATCATCTTCCCCCACTGCGAGAATGTCATGGCCATCGGCAAGGCCGCCACGGGCAGGAAGATCGCGAATTACTGGATCAATACGGACCTGGTCATGGTCGGCGGAAAAAAGATGTCCCGGTCGCTCAACAATGCCCTGACCCTTGAGGACCTGGAGAAGAAAGGCTATTCCGGCAGGGAGGTCCGGTTTTTCCTGTTCAGCTCACATTATCGGAAACCGCTTAACTTTTCGTTTGGAGCCCTGGATACGGCAAAATATACGGTCCTCAAACTCAATGGCTTCATCCAGCGTCTGATCCGCTTCAAGGCCGGCAGCGGCTATCCCGAACTGGAGCAGTCGATGTACGATCTCCGGCAGGGATTTATCGGCGCCATGGATGATGATCTGAACATATCCGGGGCGCTGGCCGCCCTCTTCGCCTTCGTCAAGAAAGTCAGTGTCCCCCTTGCCGGGGGCCTCTTGACCCTTGAGCAGCGCGATTCGGTCCTGGAGGCCATGAAGAAGGTCGATTCCGTTTTCGGAGTGATGAAGTTTGAAGAGGAGCAGATCAGCGGGGAGGCCAGGCGCTTGATGAAGGAGAGAGAGGCCCTGCGTGCTGCGGGGCGGTGGGCGCAGGCGGATGAGATCCGTCAGAAGCTGCTCGAGATGGGGGTTGTGGTGGCCGATACGCCGGAAGGCATGGTCTGGCGTCTGAAATAACGGAAGCCTGCAGGGGACTGGCCAAGGGGTGATCCGGAACGTCCCTTTGAATCAGGAACCAGCCACAACAGATGCAGCGCGGCGGCTGGAAGAAACCGTTCCAGCCTGAAAGCTGCCATGGAACGGAGGAGTTCGCTATGGACTATATTAAAAAATCCCTGATTGCAGGTTCATGGTACCCGGGAAATCCTCGAATTCTCGAACGGGATATCCTTGATTATTTCAAGAAAGTGCCGGATGACCCGATTGGGGGGGAGATTCTCGGTCTCGTCGCACCCCATGCGGGATACATGTATTCCGGACAGGTTGCGGCACACGCCTATAAGCAGATCACGGGGAAGGCTTACGATGTCGTCTTCGTGATCGGTCCGAGTCACCGATCCTACTTCCGGGGTGTCTCCCTTTTCAACCAGGGAGGGTATGAAACGCCTCTGGGCATCGTCAATGTCCATGAGTCCGTCGCCGCCGGGCTTCTCGAAGGGAGCCCTCGAATTTCCTTTCTGCCGGATGTACATCTGCAGGAGCATTCCGTGGAAATTCAGCTGCCCTTTCTGCAGGTTGCACTCGGAGCATTCCTCTTTGTTCCTTTGATCATGGGCGATCAGGATGAAGAGACCTGCAGAATGCTGGCCGATGCCATCATTTCCAGCGCCGGGAATCAGAACATTCTGGTTGTCGGCAGCTCGGATCTGTCCCACTATCACAACTACGAGGAAGCGATTAAAATGGACAGGCGCATTCTCGATCATCTCGGCAGAATGGACGAGAAGGGCTTATTGAGGGATCTGCAGAGGGGAGTCGGTGAGGCCTGCGGTGGCGGGCCGGCGGCTGTGACGGTGATGGTGGCTAAAGGATTGGGTGCGGACAAGGCGGCAGTTTTAACGTACGCGAATTCCGGGGATGTGACCGGGGATCGAAGCGGTGTCGTCGGATATGCCGCCTCCGTTTTCTACAGGGGGGAATAGGGATGAACCTGTCGGAAGGAGAAAGAAAGGCCCTGCTGGAGATCGTCCGTTCAACGATCGAAGGGAAGCTCCAGGCTGGTGGAGAATTGTGCGAGACGCCGGGGGACAGCCGAATTCCCTCGGTACTTCAGGAGAAAAGGGGCGTGTTTGTCACCCTTAAGAAGCGGGGACAATTGCGGGGTTGCATCGGGTATATACAGCCCTTCAGGCCTCTTGAACAGGCCGTGAGAGAAATGGCCCTGGCCGCCGCCTTTCAAGACCCGAGATTTTCCCCCTTGAGCCGTGATGAACTGGGGGAAATCTCCGTAGAGATATCCGTGCTGTCACCCTTGAAAAGAATAGAGCGCCCGGAAGAAATCGAAGTCGGAAAACATGGACTGTACATCGTGCTGGGAAATCGTTCGGGCTTGCTGTTGCCTCAGGTAGCGACGGAATATGGCTGGGATGCCTTGACTTTTCTCGAGGAGACCTGCTATAAGGCCGGGTTGCCCAACGACGCCTGGCAGGATGAACGTGCGGCTATCTACGCCTTTTCCGCTGAAATCATTGAAGAACCTGGGGGGGTGGCAGGGCCGGACTGATGGAAAAAATAGTTGGATTGTTCCACAAAGGCAGAGAAAACCGGGAAAAAGATTGTTTAAAATTTACTTGACAAACGTAGGCAATCCAATTAAGTTCACCGCTTCAGGGTTTTTCTCGCATTGTTTCCGAGAATCGGACTCTTGAGGCAACTTGTGAATGAGTTTGTGCTGGCGTAGCTCAATCGGTAGAGCAGCTGATTTGTAATCAGCAGGTTGCGGGTTCGAGTCCCATCGCCAGCTCCAGATTGAGTATTTTTAAAATTGGAGGGGTTCCCGAGCGGTCAAAGGGAGCAGACTGTAAATCTGTCGGCTCAGCCTACGGAGGTTCGAACCCTCCCCCCTCCACCATTTACTGCCTCCCTTACGGAGGATGAAGGTTTGGTACAGGAACTTTCCGGGTTTTATCCATCGAATTCCATCGGTAAGCGGGAGTAGCTCAGGGGCTAGAGCGTCAGCCTTCCAAGCTGAGGGTCGCGGGTTCGAATCCCGTTTCCCGCTCCATTTAGTTCCATTTCAGGAATGTGCGGGGTTGATAACGTCTTCCGGCGTAATGGCAGAAGAAATCGATTGCGCAGCATGTTGCATCCTGGAGAGGCAGGAACGAACCGCGAAAAGTCAGGAAGTAACGCAGATAAAATCATAAACGCCCACGTAGCTCAGTCGGTAGAGCACATCCTTGGTAAGGATGAGGTCACCAGTTCAATCCTGGTCGTGGGCTCCA
>MVRU01000010.1 GCA_002067745.1 Syntrophus sp. PtaU1.Bin005 | reverse complement strand
ATTGAGGGCGTCACTCACCACCAGGGTTTCGGAAGTGATCAGCTGCGGCAGAACCCCCATGACGGCGGCATAGGCGGCGCTGAAGATCATGGCAGCCTCCCGTCCGTGAAAGTCGGCAAGCCGCTGTTCCAGTTCAATGTGAGGTTGGTGGGTTCCGCTGATGAAGCGCACGGCCCCTGGTCCTGCTCCGAAATGCCGCGCCGCCCTTTCTTCCGCGTCAATCACCCGCGGATGAACATGGAGTCCAAGATACGAGTTTGAATTCATGCGCAGAAAAGCACGACCTTCATAGCCATCAAGGAGATATCTCGGTCCGTATCCATTGGCGGGGGGTTGGCGGCCGGTGATGATCCGCTCATGCCTTTTCCGGATCCCGTTCCGGGCCGATTCTTCAAGCTTCGCTTCCAGGATGGGCTTCAGTTTATCGAGCGCCATGGCCGTTCTCTCCTCCTTTTCCCAGTTTCACGGCGAGTGTTTCCATCATATCCGACACGGTCGCGTCAAGATCGTAGCGGGGTTCCCAACTCCATTCGGTTCGTGCCGCACGGTCGTCCATGCGCCGGGGCCAGGAATCGGCAATAGCCTGGCGCAGCGGATCGATCTCGTAGGAGATTGAAAATCCGGGCAGGAACGAACGGATTTTCTCCACCAGTTCCGCCGGCGTGAAATTCATGGCGGATAGATTGTAGGCGTTGCGGTGGAAAAGTCTACCGCCGTCCGTTTCCATCAGAGTCACAGCCGCACGGAGGGCATCCGGCATGTACATCATGTCCAGGCGGGTGTCGGATGCAAGGTAGCAGCGGTAGCGCCCATCCGTCAGGGCGGCATGGAAGATCTCCACGGCATAGTCGGTTGTGCCGCCGCCGGGCCGTGTCCTTGAAGAGATAAGTCCCGGAAAGCGGAGCCCCCTCGTGTCCACACCGAAGCGCCGGAAGTAATAGTCGCAAAGAAGTTCGCCGGCCAGTTTGGTAATGCCGTAAAGGGTGCCCGGTCTCTGGATTGTCGTCTGTGGAGCGTTTTCCCTCGGCGTGCCTGGACCGAAGACGGCGATGGAGCTGGGAAAGAAGACGGCGCAGCCGCAGCGGCGTGCAGTCTCCAGCACATTCTTCAATCCGCCCATGTTGATTTCCCAGGCCAGATGGGGATTTTCCTCCGCCCGTGCAGACAGGATCGACGCCAGATGAAATATGGTGTCGATCCTGTAATCGGTTACGATGTGCTGAAGCTCAAGGGCATCCCGGACGTCCAGGATGCCGTAGGGGCCGCTCTTCCTGAGTTCGGATTCAGGTTCGCGGCGATGTCCGGCAGCGACAACGTTCTCTTGCCCGTAGGCCTTCCTGAGGACTGGGGTCAATTCCGATCCGATCTGGCCGGTTGATCCGGTTACCAGGATTTTTTTCATTCCCGTCTCCCAAGGGATACCGCATCCGCCTCTCTAAACCGCCTGTCCACGCTAAGGGACGTCAGCATCCCGGCATCTTGGAACCTATAAGAACACCATAGACTTATGTCAACAATACACCGCCGGTCCAGGGGAATAAAGCCGCAATTTGTCCTGTTGCCAAATGCGTTCTTTATGTGATAGCAGAATCCCGAGAGAAAAGACCCGCTTTCCCCCGCATGAAATCCGGCCTTTCGACAAAGTCCGTCGATCCGGAAGAATGGAGCCGTGATGCGTTCGATCTCCCGCAAAGACAGCTATCCGAGCATTGTAGTTCAAATGACGGTTCCCTTCCACGACCTCGATCCAATGGGGGTGGTCTGGCATGGCAACTATCTTAAATATTTCGATGTGGCCCGATCGGCCCTGTTCGAAAGCCTCGGGGTTGACCTTTATGGAGTCCGTGGCGACAGCCCGTTCATATATCCCATCATCCGGACTTCGATCAAATACGTCCATCCCCTTCGCCACGGGGATGACTTCCTCTGCAGGGCCACGGTCGTCGAAGCCCGCTTCAAGGTGGTTTTGGATTTTGAAATCCGGCTGGCGGATACCGGGCGGATCTGCACTCGGGGCCACGGTGAGCAGGTGGCTGTAAAATTGCCGGACATGGAACTGATGATGAGTATTCCAAAGGATATTCAGTTGGCGCTGGGCTTCGGAAGATGACCGGGGCGTGCCCCCTCGGAACGGCTCCGGTCATGTCGCCCGGTTTCGGTCCGTTGCCGCTTTTCTTCAAAGGTCCGTACGACAGGCCCCTTTGATCGCCCTGAACATCCGAACTCTCCGGGAGGAGAGCAAAACCGCATCGGGTTCCCGGAAGGCGGCCCGCCGGTTGCGCACCGGCGGACCGCCTTGGTACCATCAGGCTACTTCGCTGAAGTCTTCCTTGCCGGCTCCGCAGATCGGACAGGTCCACTCGTCGGGAAGCTTGTCAAAGGGCGTCCCGGCGGGGATATTGTTCTCCGGATCACCCGCTTCCGGGTCATAGATGTAGCCGCAAATTCCACACTCATACTTTTTCATTGAACTCTCCTTTTCTGTTGTTTTCGAAGCGTTTTCTGCCGCCGCTTCCTTATAGGTCGGGGCGGTTTTGGGGGCTTTTCCGTTTTTTACCTCCTGATAATAGGCATAGGTCAGCGGCGTACCCTTTTTCAGGACGGCCGCCGCCGCAAGCTCCACGATGAAGACCGTATGCGTCCCGCCGTCGGCGGAAGCAACCACCTTTCCTTCCATATACGACAGTGCATGGTCGGTGACACAGGGGCATCCCGTTGCACCCTGAACGTAGGCGCACTGGGACAGCTTGTCGATCTCGCGCCCTGATTTAAAGCCGAAGAGCCCGATGAAGGGAAGCGGGGTTTCCTGCCCCAGGGTCGACACCGCCAGAACACCGCTTTTCAGGATGTATTCATGGGTGAGATTTTCCTTGTTGATGCTCACGGCAATTTTTGCCGGCGTACTGCTGACCTGGAAAACCGTATTGGCAATCTGCCCGTTCATTCTGCCGTCCGCAATCGAGGTAATGACATAAAGCCCATAGCTGATGTCGTACAAAGCCTTTCGATCCATCGTTGTCTCCATGATCCAGGTAACCTCCTTGAAGTCGCTGCGCCTCCGCCATACCCATGGCGCGGTATTCTAACGTCATTTCGCCGCGGGGACATACCCGGCCGTTATGGCCTGCGTGAAATCTGTCTCCTAATCTAACGGACTTTCTTGAAATTTTCAAACAAGAGGTTTCTTCCCAATATCGCCTTCCGATCGATGAAATCCCATCGCGGGACCAGCGCGGTCCAGCAGGTTTTGGTTCGAATTTTTCGGTCACCGAGTTTAAAGAACCTCAAGCCCCTTTTTCCGCTTTTTATTTAGTATTTATTCTTAATAGGATGTTGTTCTTCGCAAGTCAAGGTTCTGCTTCATAAAAGGCAAGGCGGCCCCTGTCCCGGGGCAGAAATCGTCTTGACACCCATGCCCCCTTCTCTTATATTCAAGGTCTCAATGTAAGGGAAAAAGGACGTTCTGATGACTCCAGACAGGATCACCATCAAAAATGACTTCCGCTCCTGATCCCCGCTGCTGTCCCCTTCCCCGACTTCCATCTGTCGCTGCCGCTGTCACCACTGTCCTGATCCTCTATTCGGAGCCAGGAATACGTTGCAACCATTTCTCCCCTTGCCGCCCGCAAACGCCGAGGCTTCTGGAAAGGAGGTGATCAATACCCCGTAACGATTGTACCTGATCGGAGCCCCATGTCGTCAACATGGAAGTTTTCCCTCAACCATTTCTTTCACCAAAAATTCGTAGAAAGGAGTAGCTGCCATGAAAAAGAACCGTACGCTGATTTTCGGTCTGCTCATTCTGATGCTGCTGGCCACCCTTGTGTCCTGCGCACCGGCTCGCATCCATTCCGGTTCCAGCACGAATGAAATTGATCTAAACGTCAATGCCACCCTGGACCGTTTTACCAGGGATGTCAAAGGCGCATCCGAGTTTCTCGCGTCGGCCAAGGGCGTCCTTATTGTACCCAATGTGATCCAGGGAGGGTTTTTCGTCGGAGGTCAGTATGGCGAAGGCGCCCTGAGAATTGGCGGGAATAGCGTGGATTACTACAGCCTCGCCGGCGGCTCCTTCGGCCTTCAGGTCGGAGCCCAGCAGAAGGACATCATTCTGGTCTTCATGGAAAAGGAAGCCCTGGATAAATTCCGCTCCAGCACAGGATGGCAGGCCGGCGTTGATGGAACGGTGGCGATGGCCAATATAGGCGCCGAGGGATCCGTAGACACGACAAAAATCAGAGATCCGATTGTCGGTTTCGTCTTCGGCCAGAAAGGTCTCATGGCGGGTGTATCGATTTCCGGTTCGAAATTCACGAAGCTGGCGCGATAATCCCCGACCCGGCAGGCATAAACAGAGTGCCGCCGCTGCCGGGGACCTGATCCCGATGGACGGACAGCGGAAATAAAAGAAGGGCTGAAGCCTTCATTGCCCTGCGTGACGGACAATTCTGACGATGGCATTGTCGTCACCAGGGCATTACAGGCAAGCGGGGGATCTCCTGCCAACGAGACGGATACGGTGAACAGCATTCCGCCACCAACGGCCCACAGAACCTTTGCCCATGATTTCATACGCCCCTCCTTGACAAAGGTTGATTGGTTCTTCCGCAGGTTATCCTGCCAGGATCATATCCCCCCTTTCTCAGAAAGGGATCGATGAAAGCAAAGAGCAGGACGGACCCGGTCCTGACACGTTGAAACGCTCCATCGCATTGTTTGCTGACAGCCAAGGAAGCCTGATGTTTTTGAAGCAGGGCGCTCTTGGGTCATCAGGTCCAACGCCGGCCCTGCGTTTAAACAGGGCTCTCGGCAGACAGGCGCTACGCCTGGTAATGCTTCTTCTCACCATTGGAGTGAACGCGCTGCCGGCCGTTTATTTTACCAAAGGAATGCAAAAATTTGTTTATATTCATCCGTTTAAATTCATCCAGGGATATTTACCGTTGACCGAATGTTTGGAAATGGCTATAAAAAAGGTGCATATCACTCGTATCGTTTCGCTGGAGCAGTTGAACCCCTTATGAAATGGGAAGGGAATTTCCCGGGGCCATGTGCAGGCATAAAAAAACGATAACCATCCTCTTGGCCGGCATCCTGACAGGGCTGCTTCTAACGGGCCTGATGGCGGGAGCGTATCATTACGCGGGAACTTCGGAATTCTGCGCAAGCTGCCACAGCATGGGCGATGTCCACAAGCAGTGGCAGCGCTCTCTCCACAGCTCCTTTACGTGCATCGAATGCCACATGCCCGCGGCCAATGCACTGACACGATTTGCCTATAAGGCCAAGGCCGGCCTTTCGGACGTCTACCACGAAACGCTCCGGGATTATCCGGCGGCGATTACCCTGTCCGAGCAAGGCAGGAACATCGCTGACAGCAACTGTCTGCGCTGCCACCGAGCCGCGGTGGAAAACTCCTTCATGGTTGAAAATCCGCAGGGAAGCTGCACGTCCTGTCATCGCCGTCTTGTTCATGGCCAAAAATTGCCGGAAAGGGGACTGCTTCATGATTAAAAAGATCGTCTTTTCAGGGATTGCCCTTGCCGTCCTGTTGGGCGTTTTTATCGTTGCCCGGGTCTGGCTTTTTTCTCCGGAAGATGGAATCAAGCGGGTCAGCATTCCAGAAGGCGTCCATGATCCGGCTGAATGGGGAAAGGCCTATCCTCTACAATACCAGGGTTATTTAAAGAATCGTGAAATGGCCCCATCGCCGACGGGGTTCGGCGGTAGTGAGAAAACACAGAAGGCCGTCATGGAGCCGGCGAACCTCATGAACTTCAAGGGAATGGGGTTCAGCAAGGACTACACGGAAGACCGCGGCCATCCCTATGCCCTCGAGGATCTCCGTGAGACGGAACGCTTGACCCCAAAGACCACGGGCGCCTGCATGACCTGCAAGACGGCGCAGATCGGCGGCATCTTCAAGGATAAAGGCTGGGCATATGCCAGGACGCCCCTGACGGATCTGCTTCCGACCCTGAAGCATCCCATTACCTGCAGCAATTGCCATGACCCGAAAACGATGAACCTCCGGGTGATGAATCCCGCCTTTATCGAGGCCCTGGCCAAAAAGGGCATCGATGTCCGCAAGGCCTCCAGGGCGGAGATGCGCAGCTACGTCTGCGGCCAATGCCATGTGGAATACTATTTCGAGCCGGAAACGTACCGCGTGGTCTTTCCCTGGAACAAGGGGCTCCAGCCGGAACAGATGTACGCCTATTATGCCGAAAAGCCGGCCGGTTTTACCCAGGACTGGGTCCATCCTGATTCGCAGACAAAAATGCTCAAGGCACAGCATCCCGACTACGAAACCTGGAGCACGGGCACTCACGGGATGGCGGGCGTCGCCTGCGCCGACTGCCATATGCCCTTTCTGAGAGAGAGCGGACGGAAATATTCAAGCCACTGGGTGACGAGCCCCATGCGGACCGTTGAGGAATCCTGCCGGACCTGCCATACGCAGAGCAAGGACTGGCTGATGGCGCGCGTAAAGACGACCCAGCGCCACGTGTGGGACATGCAGCTCAGGGCGGGGTCCACGGTGAGCCGGGCCCACGAGGCGATCGCCAAAGCTGCGGCTGATTCCCGCGTCAATGGAGCCGAGCTTGAAAATGCCCGGGAGCTTCTCCGAAGGGCCCAGTGGTACTGGGATATCGTCTCGGCGGAAAACAGTATGGGCTTTCACAATCCAGCGCAGGTCCTCAACACGCTGGGACAGTCCGTCGATCTGGCCCATCAGGCCATCGCCACGGCAAACCGGGCAGTGTCCGCTTCACACGGGAAGTGAGCAGGTACAAGTTACGGAGTCCCTCATGAAAGGGGAACTCCGCGAAGGCAGAGGCGGCCCGGCCTTGCATGCCGGTCCGTTTTTCATGGGATGACGCGTTGTCCTACAGTTCCGGTCGAACCCCTTCCGCGCTGATTCCATGAATATAATAATCGGGATCATTCATAAAGTTCAGAAAAATGATGACAAAGGCGACGGCGACTTCAATCATGAACGCCTTGTCGTTGTAGAGACCCTTGAGCTGTTCCTTGCGTGATTCGCGCTCCGGCTGATCGAAGACGGTCATGAGCAATCCGTTCAGGCGGGATGTCGGATTGGGCGGAGTCACTTGGTCAAATCCGCCCGATTGTGAGTAGGCCATCGTATCCATGAGGATTCCCCGGAATTTTGCCGTGTCCGGATCATGGTATCCGAAGACATGCAGGGCAATCCGCTGGGCCTCCATCATGCTGGCCTGCGCGAGAGCTTCGAAGAGCGCCCGGGCGATCTCGTCGTCCTTTGCCGCCTTTTTCTGCCGGATGAGCGAAAGCAGGAGAATATTTTTGAAGAGCTGGTAGAGCCGCTGCGCGCCGTTGAGAATCACGGTGGGTTGATGGGGCTTGCCGGGCAGATAGCCCTTATAGGTATTGGTAAAGACCGTCTGAAAGGCGATTTCAAAGAAGTCCACGCCCTGCATGGGGTCCTGAAGATCAATGCGCATATCCAGCGTGTTGTCCAGCCGGTCTGCAAGCTTGACCCTGACGACCGGTGGCCTGCCACCGGCTTCATCAAGCAGATGGCCGATATAATGATAATAGTTCTCGGAAGGTTCTTTGGTCAGCCATTGCAGCTGCTCCCTTAAGCGCCTCTGATCGAGTTCCGGCAGGGCCAGCAGGAAGGATTGAAACGCCGTATCCAGGTTGATCCAATCCGAATCCTTGAACTGTGCCGGCTTGAAATCTTCGAACGTATCATGAAGAAGGCAGGTCATCATGTCCAGCAGGTCGATCTTCTCTGAAGCCCGGCACAACAAGGCCGTGGCCCGGATCGGATGTAAAATGGAAAGAGGCCCCAGGTTCCGTTCCATTTTTCCATAGACATTGCTCAGATAATCGAATACCTGGGACAAGATGTTCTGATCCTCTGTGGAGATCGGTCTACCCTCAAGGATCACCATCGTGATGCTGTCCCAGTTCAGCTGCTTCGAACACAACTGGTAGTTCAATAAGGCTGAAGTCGTGAGAAATTCCGTCAAACTGTAGGCTTTCATCAACCACCCTCCTTTTTTCGATCATTCAGGAATCTTGAGCTTTCGGCAGTCGCGCACCGGGTGCACGGCCAATGTGACCCCATAAAGGCGATTGTTACCGCAGAAACTCTTCGCAGTACCAGGAATTGAAAACAACGCTCAGCCCCGGTGTAAACGGCTTTCATGAATCGAAGCGTTAAGAATGATTCTGCCCCCTGTCAAAAGCATCCTGTTCTCAGGATAGAAAATTATATCATACAGAAACACAAAATAAATCTTTTTTGAGGACAGGGGTCAAAGGCAGACCTCCGTCAAGGGCATCGCACTTCTGCCTAAAATTGACAGCCGTGGACACCGCGACGCTGTCACGATCCCGTCGCCTCAAAAAAGATCGCACGGGTCGGATCACTTCTGCGGGGCTTATTCATAGCGGAGGGCTTCAATGGGATTGAGCCGGGAAGCTTTGTATGCGGGATAGAATCCGAAAAAGATCCCCACGAGGCCGGAAAATCCAAAGGCCAGGAGAATGGACAGCGAAGATATGACGGTAGGCCATTGGGCCAGTGCAGACAGGGCTTCGGAAGCGGCAATTCCAAGGAGAATTCCCAGTATCCCACCGGTCAACGAAAGGGTCAGTGCTTCGATGATGAATTGAAAGCGGATATCCCAGGTTTTCGCGCCGACGGCCATCCTGATCCCGATTTCTCTGGTCCGTTCCGTCACCGAAACCAGCATGATGTTCATGATTCCGATGCCGCCGACCAGAAGCGATACGGAGGCGACGGCACCCAGCAGAAGGGCCATCACCCTCGAGGACTCTTCTGCAGCCTGCATGATCTGGGTGAGATTCCGCACCGTGAAATCATTCTCCTGCTGCTCTCCGATGCGATGCCGCTGCCGGAGGAGTTCCGTGATCTGCCGTTCCGACGCCGTGAGGTCATCGGAGCTTCCGGCCTTGACCAGGATGGAGCGCACCATGCCGGGGATGGTCACCCCGAATATTTTCTTCTGGGCCGTCGATATGGGAATGTAGATGATGTCGTCCTGATCCTGCCCCATGGCCGACTGTCCTTTGCTTTCCAGGACGCCGATAACCGTGAAGGGAACCTTCTTGATCCGGATAATGGAGCCGACAGGGTCCATGTTTCCAAAGAGGCTGCCTACGACCGTCTGCCCGAGAACGGCCACTTTTGTGGCGTTCCGGATATCCTGATCATTGAAGAAACGGCCGGATGCCAGGTTCCAGTCCCGAACGGTCAGTATTTCCGGCATGGTACCGAAAATGGCTGTCGCCCAGTTCGAATCCCCGTAAACCACCTGGGCCGCGCCGTTCAGGATTGGAGCAACTGCCGTCACCGCCGGACACTCTTTGACGATCGTCTCTGCATCCCCGATATTCAGAGTGGCCCGCGTTCCGGCCCCCAGCCTCAATCCACCCGCCGTCATGCTCCCCGGAAGAACGAGGAGCAGGTTGCTCCCCATGCTTGCAATCTGCCCGGAGATCCGATGGCTCGCACCGGCCCCAACAGCCAGCATGGCGATGACGGCCCCCACGCCGATGATGATTCCCAGCATGGTGAGGACGGAACGCATCTTGTTCACACGGAGGGCCCGAAAAGAAATTTTAATGGTCGAGGGAAGAGAAATCATGACGAACCCGTGGCTTCATCGCTTTGAACGCGCCCGTCCCTGAAGCGGATGATCCTCCGGCTGTAGGCGGCGATTTCCGGTTCATGGGTCACCAGCACGATGGTGATCCCCGATGCCGAATTCAGTCCTTTCAGAAGCTCCATAATCTCAACGCTGGTTTTCGTGTCCAGATTTCCCGTCGGCTCGTCGGCCAGGAGAAGGGGGGCCTCATTGGCCAGCGCTCTGGCAATGGCCACCCGCTGCTGCTGCCCACCGGAGAGTTGGCTGGGGGCATGCTGTTCCCTCCCCTTGAGCCCCAGCATCCGAAGGGCATCCATGGCGCGCTTTTTTCTTTCCGCAGCGGACAGATTATTGTAGAGCATCGGCAGTTCCACATTTTCCAGGGCGGATGTGCGCGGCAGGAGATTGAACCCCTGAAAGACAAACCCGACCTTCCGGTTCCGGATCTCGGCCAGTTCATCCCGGTCCAAACCGGCGACTTCGATCCCATCGAGGAAATAGTCTCCTCTCGTCGGTTCGTCCAGGCAGCCGATGATGTTCATGAAGGTGGACTTCCCCGAGCCTGAGGGCCCCATGATGGCGACAAACTCCCCCCGGTCGATGGCTACGGACACCCCGTCGAGGGCATGGACCTCCTGCCCCCCCACCTCGTAGATCTTGTAGAGCTCCTTTGTTTCCAGGAATCTCATGGGTTTAAAACATCCTCGGAACCCGGGGAGAAGAGGAGGAGCCGTTGTCCTTCTTTTTATTCTTCAGGGTTTCCAGGATCACCTGCTCTCCTTCACGTAGTGTCCCGGCATGGATTTCCGTGAACGTTCCATCGCTTATTCCAGGGGTGACGGCAACGCGCTGCGGCGTGTTGTCCCTCAGAACCCATACGGCCTGCTCCCTTCCCCGCGAGGCGACGGGTTTGAGGCCCCTGCCGTCTTCCGCCGGACGGAAACGCAGGGCTCCGTTGGGAACCCTGAGCACCCCCGCCTTATCCGCAAGAATGACGGATACATTGGCCGTCATGCCGGGCTTCAGCCTCATGTCCGGATTATCCACCCGGACGACCACATCATAGGTTACGACATTCTGAACATTGATCGGTGCTATGCGCACCTCGGCGACCCTGCCCTGGAAGATGGAATCGGGATAGGCGTCCACGGTGAACTCCACGGGCATCCGGACCTTCACCTTGCCGATGTCGGCCTCGTCTACATTGGTGTCGATCTGCATCCGCTTCAGGTCCTGGGCGATGGTAAAGAGTGTGGGGGTCTGAAAGCTGGCGGCCACCGTCTGTCCGACATCGACATTCCGGGAAATCACCGTACCGTCGACGGGCGAAAGAATCCGTGTATATCTCAGGTTGGTTTCTGCAAGGCTTAGAGCGGCCCGGGTCTGCGCTACCTGGGCGCTGGCGGCGGAAAGCTGGGACAGAAAAACCTGGGCGTTCGTTTCCGCTGCGTCCAGGTCACCTTGGGCGACCAGGTTGCGCTGAAAGAGCATCCGGTATCGGTCCCGTGACCGTTTCGCATCGCTCAGCGACGCCTCGGCCTTGGCCTCGTTCGCCTTCGCCTGGAGCAGGTTTGCCCTTGCCTGCTGAACCTGCGCCTCGAATATGGCCGGGTCTATCTGTGCAAGGAGTTCCCCCTTTTTTACAGGGGCGTTGAAATCGACATAGATGCCCTTGATCGTACCGGAAACCTGGGTGCCGACCTGGACGGTCGTGACGGCATTGACCGTTCCGGTCGCCGTGACCGTCGCCCGGACATTGCCCCTTGAGACGTCTTCCGTCCTGTATGTTGGCTCCTTCTTCCCGCTCTCACGGAGATAGTAACCTCCGGCTCCGAAGATCAGGATCAGCAGGACGATCCCGGCGACCAGTTTCTTGTTCACGATTTCCCTTCCTGCAATCCGATTTTTGTCAGGGCTCTCTCCCCGGGTGTCGAATCCTTTCGATTGCACATTGGCCGTTCATGGCTCGTTCAGAATGTTTCACCCACCGCTCTTTCCAGCTCCGCCTGAGCAATCCGGCAATCGGCCAGCGCAGACGCATAGGCTGTCCTGGCATTGCTCAGGGACACCAGTGCGTCGGTCACTTCGATCGGATTTCCCACCCCGGCGTCATAGCGCCCCTCGGCCAGCTCCGCATTTTCTTCGGCCTGACGGACGGCAACGAGCGTGGCCTCCCTCCGCTCCCGGGCCTCCCGCAGATTTGAAAGGGCCTGCTCCACTTCAAGTCGTATCGATTGCCGAAGCGACGACTCATTCGCCCGGAGCATCTCCAGGGTTGCCCGTGCCCCCTCGACGGCATAGCGGGTCTCGAAACCGCTGAACAAGGGAACATTCAGAAACGCTCCTACGTTCCAGCCTTCCTGGAGGGGGAAATCCTCGCCGCTGAAGCCGTAGCCGGCCGATCCGGTCACATGGGGATAATACCCCTTGCGGGCCAGCTCAACAGATTCTTCCGCCGCCTCCAATTTCTTTCGGATCGATTGCAGGTCGGGTCGGTTATGGAACGCCCTTTCCAGAGCATCGGGTAGATCCGCCGGATTGTCCTGAAACAGCAGACTGTCATCCAGGACATAGCCCGAAGCGCCTGGAAGCCCCATGGCATTGTTCAGGCCGACACGGGCGATCCTCAGGTCGTTTTCAGCCCTTATCCGATTGAGAACGGCATTGCTGAGATCAACTTCGGCCTTCGTCACATCGAACTTCGGTTTTATGCCCACCTCGAAAAAGCCTTTGGCCTGGATGAGATGATGCTGAAACCGGCCGACGGTCTCCACGGCGACCTGTTGACTCTTTTCGGCCAGCAGCGTTATGAAATAGGCAGACTTGACGCCGAATACAATCTCCGCCTCCGTGTCATGAAGATCCTGGCGGAAGGCGTCGGTGGAGAGCTTTTCAATGTTCAGCGAGGACCTTCGCTTTCCGAAATCCAGGAGTGTCTGACTCAGAACCACACTACTGTTGTAGTCGTCAAAGGTGTCCCTTCCCGCCCTGGAACGATTGAAACGGGTGTAATCCGTCTGCCAGTTGACTTCTGGATAATAGCTCGCCTTAGCCTGCCCCACCCTGCTTTCGCCGATCCGAATCGTATCCCTGGCCGCCTGAACGGCAGGATGGTTTCGAAGGGCCATTTGCACACACCGTTGAAGATCCAGGCGTTCTCCCGGTCGGACCGGCATTTCCGCCCCGGCCGGTACGGAAAACGGGACCAGCAGGAGAGCCGCCAAAATGAATTTGAGATGTTTGTTCATGACTTCACATTCGGACCTGCGCCCAAGAAATTCTGCATACGGGATGCGGGTGTCCCGGAGCCTCAGAAATCGGCGGCGAGCATGCCCGCAAAACATCTTCGACTTCTCTCCCTCAAGCCGTTACCCCGTGATGTCAGCCGGCTTGGGATGGCGTCATGTTCTGGCGAGTAGACAGCAGATACCGGCTCGCAGCTGCAGGAGCCATGCGTCTTCACCGGATGCTTCATCTTCGATATCCGCTGCAATATTACTGGAAAAAAATAAGGGCTGGTAATCGGCGCTTTTCTCGATCTAGCCGAAGGTTTGCGCGAGCCTTCGCCGCGGCCTCCCCTTCCAGTGCCCCTGTTGGTAGGCATAGCTGGCCATGAGGGGAAGGACGGAAGTGGCTTCCGCGTAAACCATCTGCTCGTAGGAAACGTCCACCTTACCCCAGGAGGTCGCTTCGCGGAGGGTGGAACTGGAACAGGCGCCGTCGCGGGCGTCCGCCACGGTAATTTGAATGGCGTAGCGGTGCATGGGCACTTCCTTGCCGAGCACTTCAGCGCAGATCACGGTATCCTGGGCAAAATTCTTGGGAACACCGCCACCGATCATCAGCAGTCCTGAGTTTTCCACCGCCATCTTGATCATGGTCAGTTCCCGGAAATCCTTGACGGAATCGATGCTTACATGGGATTCCGGGGCATTCCACTGATGGAGGACCAGACCAAAACCGGCGCTGCTGTCCGAAAAGGCCGGACAGAAAATGGGCACATCATGTTCGAAGGCCGTCTGAACGAGCGAATTTTTCTTGACGGCATGGGACGACAGATACCGTCCCATTTCCCGGATGATTTCCCTGGAGGAATAGGGCCTGGGGGAAAGGGCATCGGCAATCTCCTTGATGGTGCGGTCGCAGACCTGCAGTTCCTCCTCATCGATGTAGGTGTCGTAGATCCGGTCGATATAAAGCCTGCGCAGATCCTGGTCGTCCACATGGGGAGTTCCCTGGTAATGCCGGAAGCCGAGGGCCTCGAAGAAATCCATGTCGACAATCGTCGCCCCCGTGGCCACAATGACGTCTACCATGTTATACCGGACCAGATCCGCATACAGCTGCATGCATCCCGCAGCGCTCGTGCTTCCCGCAATCGTGAGAATCACGGCGCAATCCTCATCGGCCAGCATCGCGTCATAAATTTCCGCCGCCACGGCAAGATCGCGGGCTGTAAAGGACATGCCCCTCATGGCCCGGATGATCTCCACAGAGTTTATTTTCGTAAAATCGATATGCTCCACGGGTTTTTTCAGATAATCCTTCTTTTCCATGCATTCTCCTCGGACGCAGGACGCTGAACCGAGCATCGGCTCCCATGCCTGCCGTTATGATTTCGTAAAGGACATTTCCGCCGAAGTCTCTTCCCGAATCTCTCCCGGCGGAAGAGCACTCCGTCAACCGATCCTACTCTTAAATCAAGCCCGTTCAAATGTCAACTTCGGAAGAACGCTGGACAAAATCACCCTTGCCACAACAGGCAATATCTGATAGTTGCTCTAAAATGAAGGAAATGACGACGGGGATACTGACCGTTTCAGAATTGAATAAACAGATCGGGGATCTCCTGGAAATTCGTTTCGATCTGCTCTGGGTTGAAGGGGAAGTCTCCAATCTCCGCCGCCCCTCGTCAGGGCACCTCTATTTCACCCTCAAGGATGAGAAAAGTCAGATTCGGGCCGTTATTTTCAAATCGCCCTCCGGATCAAAGGCCTTTCGCAACAACCGCCTTCCCCTTTTCGAGCTTGAGGAAGGCATGCGCATCCTCTGCCGGGGCAGGCTGGCCGTCTATGCACCCCGCGGGGAATACCAGCTTATCCTCGATTCGGCGGAGCCGCGCGGAACCGGCGCTCTTCAGAGAGCCTACGAGCAGTTGAAGCTCCGTCTTCAGGCCGAAGGCCTTTTTGACCCCCTGAGGAAGAAACCGATCCCCTATCTGCCTCGAAAGATCGGCGTCATCACCTCGCCCACCGGGGCCGTTATCCGCGACATCATCAGCATTGCGAAAAGGCGCTTTTCCTCCGTCTCCGTCGTGGTCTCTCCGGTCCGGGTCCAGGGAGCCTCGGCAGCCGGAGAAATTGTCCAGGCGTTTCAGGATATGCACGCCTTCGGCGGCATCGACGTCCTGATCCTGGCCCGCGGCGGTGGATCCCTGGAAGATCTTGCCCCTTTCAACGACGAGAGGGTCGCCCGGATCATTGCCGCCTCCACAATCCCGGTCATCTCCGCGGTCGGCCATGAAACGGATTACACGATCGCCGATTTCGCCGCGGATCTGCGGGCGCCGACTCCGTCGGCTGCGGCGGAGCTTGCCGTTCCCGACAGGGCTGAACTGAAGCTGAGGCTCTCCGGCCTGCAGACTCGTCTTGCCAAAGCCGGCCGCCGGAAGCTGTTGCAGGATCAGGAAAGGCTGTACCTCCATCAGGAGCGGCTGAAGAATCCGCAGCGGCTCATTGCCGGATTCCGTCTTTCCCTGGATGATCGTGGAGAACGCCTCCTGTCCCTTGTAAAGGAACGGATTTCAAGGGAAAAGCAGAATCTTCCGCTTCTTTCGCTGCACCTCCGGCAGGCAGGTCCCCTCGGCATGGTCCGCAGCAGCCGCCCGGAAATCGACATTCTGGAAAACCGGCTCAATGCCGCCATCCGCCGCTTTTTCCAACAGTCCAGGAAGGCATGGGCCCTACAGGCTACTCTTCTTGAATCCCTGAGCCCCCTTGCTGTGTTGTCCCGTGGCTACGGTATCGTCCGCACCCTTCCCCACGGTCGGATTGTCAGAAATGCCGATGTGCTTTCGCCCGGGGATTCCTTCGAGGTGCAGGTTTTTCGGGGTCGTTTCCGGGCGGTCGTTGAGCGGATTTTCCCGGAATAAAGGACAGGAGAGGATGTGATGGCAAAGGAAAAATTTGAAGAGGCCATGGCCAAACTGGAAGCCCTCGTGCGTAAAATGGAAGCGGGTGAAATGACCCTGGAAGAATCCCTGAAGGCCTTTGAGGAGGGGGTGCGCCTTTCCCGGCTGTGCGCAAACCGCCTGGACGAGGCGGAGCGGCGGGTTGAGCTGCTTGTCCGGGAAAGCCAGCAGCTGACGGTCCAGCCTTTTCCGGAACATGGAGGAAAAGATGAATCCTGAATCTCTTTTGGATCTCAACGCCTACCTCAAGGATCGAAAGCAGCGAATCGACGAGGCCATCGACCGCTTCCTGCCCGGCGATGACAGCCTGCCGGCGGACCTTTTCAAGGCGATGCGCTACAGCCTCTTTGCCGGAGGAAAGCGGCTCCGCCCCATTCTCTGCCTTGCGGCGGCGGAGGCGACGGGCCTATCCGATGTTTCCGAAAGCATCCTGCCGGTGGCCTGCGCCCTGGAATACATCCATACCTATTCCCTCATCCACGACGACCTTCCGGCAATGGACAATGACGATTACCGCAGGGGGAATCCCACCAGCCATAAGGTATTCGGTGAGGCCCTGGCTATTCTTGCCGGTGATGCGCTGCTCACGGAGGCATTTGCTCTCATGGCCCGCGGGGATCTGCAGCCTGAAATCGCACCGGAAACGCTCCTGAAGGTCATTTCCGAAATCGCCACGGCCGCGGGGGCTTTCGGGATGGTGGGCGGACAGGTCGACGATGTGAAGGCGGAGGGGAAACCGGGGAATCTGGATGTTCTGAATCAGATTCACTCCAGGAAGACCGGCGCGATGATTGTCGTCTCATTGAGGGCCGGCGCCATCCTCTCCTGCGCATCCGAATCACACCTTGCAGCCCTCACCGATTACGGCCACAAAATCGGGTTGGTTTTCCAGATTGCCGATGATATTCTCAATGTGGAAGGAGACCGCCATCTGCTGGGCAAAAATACGGGAAGCGACGCGGCGCGCGGGAAAATGACCTTTCCCACCCTGCTGGGACTGGAAAATTCCCGCCAGAAGGCTTGTTCCCTCGTTGAGGACGCCCTGGGCGACCTGGAGTTGTTTGACAGCCGTGCAATGCCTCTGCGGCTGCTGGCACGGTATTTCCTCGAACGGCGGTTTTAGGGACCGATCGCTTTCACGATTTTCTAACAGGACGTTTTTGCTATATTCAACCTTATGGACCTCTCAAAGCGAAGCTCCGGACGCCTTCTCAACGGGATTTTGTATCCCCGGGACATCCGGAACATGAACAACGACGCCCTTGCGGCTCTGGCTGAAGATCTTCGAGCCACCATCATTGGAACGGTTTCCCGGACGGGCGGGCACCTGGCTTCATCCCTAGGGGCCGTCGAACTGACGCTGGCCTTGCACAAGGTTTTTGATACCCCGCGGGACAAGATCATCTGGGATGTGGGTCATCAGGCCTATGCCCACAAATTGATCACCGGACGGGCGGACCGTTTCTTCACCCTCCGTCAGAAGGGCGGCATCAGCGGCTTCCCGAAACGGGAGGAGAGCCCCTATGATGTCTTCAACGTCGGCCACAGCAGCACATCCATTTCCGCCGCTTCCGGCATCCTCGAGGCCCGGGATCTGAAAAAAGAAGCTTTCAAGGTCGTGGCCATCATCGGCGACGGATCCATGACGGCCGGGCTGGCTTTTGAAGGCCTGAACTGGTCCGGAGACCGCAAGAAGGACCTGATCATCATCCTCAACGACAACGAGATGTCCATCTCGCCGAATGTGGGGGCCTTGTCCTGCTACCTGAACTCCGTCATGACCGGCCAGACGGTCAAGAGAATCCGGAAGGACATCAAGAATTTTCTTAAAACGATCCCCTCCATCGGCGAGCAGGTCCTGGAATTTTCCAAGAGAGCGGAGGAGTCCCTGAAAGCCCTCATCGTGCCCGGAGCGCTTTTTGAAGACCTCGGATTTACCTATGTGGGTCCTCTGGACGGTCACCGCCTCGATCATTTGATCCGGAACCTCGAAAATGTCCGCCATATGGAAGGCCCCGTTCTGGTCCATGTCATCACCCGGAAGGGGAAAGGCTACGAGTTTGCGGAAGCGGAGCCCCTGCGTTTTCATGGCATCGGGCCCTTTTATCCGGAAACGGGAGGGCCCAGTTCTGCCGGAGGAGCTCAGGCGCCGGCCTCCTATACGCAGGTCTTCGGCCGGACGCTTGTCCGGCTGGCCCGAGACAATCCCCGAATTGTCGCCATTACCGCCGCCATGTGCGAAGGCACCGGGCTGAATGAATTCGCCGGACAATTTCCGGAGCGCTTTTTCGATGTGGGCATTGCCGAACAGCATGGTGTAACCTTCGCCGCCGGCTTGGCCACCGAAGGGATGATACCCGTTGTCGCCATCTATTCGAGCTTTCTTCAACGGGCCTATGACCAGATTCTCCACGACGTCTGCCTGCAGAATCTTCCGGTGGTCTTTGCCCTGGACCGCTCCGGATTCGTCGGGGAAGACGGCCCAACCCACCATGGACTCTTCGATCTGTCCTTTCTCCGGCCGATTCCAAACATGATCGTCATGGCGCCCAAGGATGAGAATGAACTGCAGAGCATGCTCTTTTCGGCAATGGGCTATGGCCGGCCCGTCGCGATCCGTTATCCTCGGGGAAGCGGGATCGGCGTTTCCCCGGATGCGGAACCCACCCTTTTGGAAATCGGCAAAGGGGAGCTCCTTGCCGACGGGACGGACGTCGCCATCCTCGCCATCGGCTCGACGGTTTACCCGGCCCTTGCCGCCTCGGAGAAGCTCGCAAAGGAGGGAATCTCCGCCGCGGTCGTCAATGCCCGGTTTGTCAAGCCTCTGGACCGTCAACTCCTTTTGGACCTTTCACGCTCATTCAAGCACATCCTGACCGTCGAGGAAAATGCCGTCATGGGGGGGTTCGGCAGTGCCGTCCTGGAATGCTTCGAAGAAAACGGCATCCGCGATCTCCGCATCAAAAGGCTGGGAGTCCGGGACGAGTTTGCACAGCAAGCCACTCAGGCCGAGCTGCGCGACCTCTACGGAATCGATGAACAGGGCATTGTGGCAGCCGTCTTGGCCATGATGGATCAAAAAAAAGAGCGGGAACCTGATCCTCCCGCCTGAGAAGGAATCGTCGACAGCACTCCTAAACCCGTTGCCATGAAAACGAAATCAGAAAAAATCCGTCTGGATCAGCTCCTCGTCAAGCAGGGCCTTTCGGTAAGCCGGGAACGTGCCAGGGCCTTGATCCTTGCCGGCGCCGTTCTGGTGGATGACCAAGCCGCTCTCAAGGCCGGTATGCTCGTTTCCCCCCAGGCCCTTGTCCGGATCAGGGGCAAGGAATCCCCCTACGTCAGCCGCGGGGGGCAGAAGCTTCAAGGGGCGCTTGAAGCCTTTTCCATGGATGTCCATGATCTGGTAGCTCTGGATGTCGGGGCCTCCACGGGGGGCTTCACCGATTGCCTTCTCCAGAAGGGCGCCCGCCACGTTTATGCCCTTGACGTCGGTTATGGACAGCTGGCCTGGAAATTGAGGAAGGATCCAAGGGTGACCAGCATCGAAAGAACCAACATCCGGTTTTATGACGGCGCCGGCATGGACGCCCCTGTCGATCTGATCACCATCGATGCCTCGTTCATTTCCCTGAAGCTCGTCATTCCTTCCGCGGTGAAATTCTTAAAACGGGGAGGGCATCTTCTCGCTCTGATCAAGCCTCAGTTTGAAGTGGGAAAGGGACAGGTCGGAAAGGGAGGCATTGTCCGGGAGCCGGATCTTCATCAGCGCGTTCAGGATGAGGTGACCCTCTTTATGGGGGGTTCCGGATTGGAGGTCATCGGAACGGCGGCCTCACCCCTTCCAGGCGCCAGGGGAAACAGGGAGTTCTTCATCTATGCCCGCTTACCGGTGGAATAACGAGAGATGAGCGTTCGAATAGCACAGACGGCCGGGTTTTGCATGGGCGTTCGGCGAGCCGTTGAAATGGTCCTTGAGATCGCCCGTCACAAAGGCCCCAGAACCATCTACACCTATGGCCCGCTGATTCACAATCCGCAAACGGTGGACTTCCTGCGCGCCAGGGGGATTGTCCCTGTCGACGATCTTGATGCGATCCCCTCATCGGAACACAACGCGGCCATCGTCATCCGGGCCCATGGAATTTCCCCGGCTGAACGGCGAAAACTCCGTGAAAAGGGCCTACGGATCATTGACGCAACCTGCCCCAAGGTTGCCCACGTTCAGGCCATCATCCGCAAGCACGCGGCTCAGCATTACGCCATCCTGATCGTCGGCGACGGCGATCATCCCGAGGTAAACGGCCTCCTCGGCCACTCCGGCGGCCATGGCAGGGTCGTCAGCAGCTGTTCCGATGTCGACCGTCTTCCCGATCTGGAAAAGGTGTGCGTCGTTGCCCAGACCACCCAGAGCGTTGATGAATTCAAGGCCGTCGTCCAGCGGGTCCGCGAGAAGTTTCCGGAAACCGTCGTTTACAATACGATCTGCGACTCCACGGAACGGCGCCAGTCTGAAGTCCAGGAACTGGCCTCCCAGACGGAAGCCATGGTGATCGTCGGCGGCAGAAACAGCGCCAATACGCGACGCCTGGCCGACCTGGCGGCCCTTCAGGGCACGCCGACTTTTCACATCGAAACGGCGGACGAACTGAGCGGAGACCTCCTCGTCGGCTTCGATCGCATCGGTCTCTCGGCCGGGGCTTCCACACCGAACTGGATCCTTTCCCGTGTCGTTGACCGGATCACGGAACAGCAGTCGGAAAAAAAGCGAAAGGGTCAGCTGTTCTTCAAGCTCTGGACCCTGGCGGTCCGTACCGATCTGTACTCCGCCCTCGGGGCGGCCTGCCTCTCACTGACAGCCATGCTCCTCGAGCGCGTCCCTGTCAACATCCTGTTTCTTTTAATCACCGCCCTTTATGTTCATGCCATGCACACCTTCAACCGGTTTGTAAACCGGAAGAATTGCACCATCGGCTCCTTTCGGGAGGAGTCCTACCTGAAGCACGAGTATTTTTATCTTTCCGGGGCCATCTTATCCATGCTCACCGGACTGGGCATCGCCATGAGCCAGGGAATCCATGCCTTTCTGCTTCTCTTTTTCATGTCGACCCTGGGGATCCTCTACAATTCTTCCCTGTTGCCCAAAAAATGGCACTATCGAAGCTTGAAGGATCTCCCCGGCTCAAAAAATATCTCCATGGCCCTGGCCTGGGCAACCGTCGTCGCCATCATGCCTGTTGTGGAACGGAAGCCCTTCTTCTCCCCCGAACTCCTCATCGCCTTTCTTTTTACCTTTGGTGTGGTTTTTATCCGCTCGTCCCTTTCCGATATCCTGGATATCCAGAGCGACCGGCTCATCGGCAGGGAGACGATCCCCGTTGTGGTCGGCAAGCAGAAAACGCAGACCCTCCTGGCGGCTATCTGCCTGCTGTTAGCGGTCATGCTGGTTTCCAGCGCTCTCGTCGGCTGGACCTCCCCGCTCTCACTGGTCCTGCTGATAAATTTATTTTATATATGGATTTGTTTCCGACTTTGTGATAGAAGGGCCTCGCTTTCAGGAATAGTCCTTGAGGGGCTTCTGGAAACCAGCTATGTTATCGCAGGGTTGTGCTCTATTCTTTGGGTTGCCGCACGGTCCTGAACAGGGGGATTCCGCAGGCCTTGTAGAAGCGAGAGGTTCTTGTGCACAGAAGATTCCGGCATGTCATTCTTGCCATATTACTGATCCTGGCTCTTGCCGGCTGCGGGGGATTGCGCTATTCCGAGGTGGACCCGGAAGCCGGCAATTTTCATCCGGAGCGGATAGGGATCCTGCCCGTCGATGTGGGACCCTATGAAGAGGCCAGGGGGACTGTCGATCAGATCATCGCCGGAGTCGTGAGTGAAAAAAAGTGGTTTACCGATATCGTCTCCGGGAATGATATCCAGCGCCAGCTCCAGGAAAATGAAGAGCTGCGGAAAGTGACGGCCGATTATACTGCGAAGCTCAAAGCCGTCAATTTTTCCGACCCCGATCTGAGCAGGAGAATCGGGGAAATATGCCGCGTTGACGCCTTTCTGGTTGTTTCTCTCGACTACTGGAACTACACGACGGAAGCGACAGACAAGGTGGGAAAGATCGGTCTTTCCATGAAACTCATTTCTGCCGCCGAAGGCAGGGTTCTTTGGAAGGCCGGTCATTCAAGGGCTCAAAAATACCTGCTCATCAAGCCCCAGCTGCCGGATGTGGCCAGAGCCCTCGCCAGGGAGATGATCGCGGAAATGCCCCATTGAAATCGTGACGCGTTCTTTCAGAAGGAGACCGCCATGAGCCATCTTCTCCTGGAAGGGAACAAAAGGAAAAATTGGAGGGTACAAACATGAAAGATAAAGTTGAAGCAGTCCTGAATCAGATCCGGCCCAACCTGAAAGCTGACGGTGGCGATGTTGAGCTGGTCGACGTCAGTGAGGATGGGGTGGTGAAGGTCCGCCTGGTCGGTGCATGCAAGGGATGTCCCATGTCTCAGATGACCTTGAAGATGGGGATAGAAAAAATGCTCAGGGAAAAGGTCTCCGGAGTCAAGGAAGTGGTTTCGGTTTAAGTGAGTTCATGATATGACCCATTTGCCTGTCAGGTCGATGGATCATGAAATAAAAGAAAACAACATTTTAAAAGGAGATAAAAGTTATGGCGTATGTAATTACCGACGATTGTTTGGCTTGTGGTTCCTGCCAGGATGAGTGCCCCGTTGGAGCGATCAGTGAGGGAGAAGACAAGTACGTAATCGATGCAAATCTGTGCACCGACTGTGGAACGTGTGCGGAACAGTGCCCGGCTGAAGCGATCGTTCCCGGCGAAGCCAAATAAATCTTCAGATTCTTCTTCAAGACGGGGGGAGCACTTCTCGCTTTTTTGGGCGGAAGTACCCCCCTTTTGATTTTTATCACCAGACATGTCTTATTTTATTTCTTTCGAAGGAATTGAAGGGTGCGGGAAAACGACTCAGATCAAACTGGCCGCAAGATTCTTGAGAAAGCGGCGTCTCCCCGTGATGACGACGGAAGAACCGGGAGGCTCTCCCCTCGGGAAAAGGATCCGGAAGCTTCTTTTGAAGCGCGGCCCCTTTGACATCTGTGACGAGGCGGAAACACTGCTTTTTCTGGCGGCCCGCGCTCAGCATATCCGCGAGGTCATCCGCCCCGCCCTGGTCCGTGGGAATTGGATTCTCTGCGACCGGTTTTCAGACGCCACCATGGTTTACCAGGGCCTCGTACGGGGCATTGACGCAACATGGATCCGCACGCTGGATGAGTTCGCCACCTCCTCCCTGAAGCCACACCTGACCTTTCTCTTCGATCTTCCCGCGGAAACGGGCATTCGCCGGGCCCTGCAGCGGATGTCCGGCGTTCCGGAAAAGGCAAGGGAGGACCGCTTCGAACAGGAGGGGCTGATTTTTCACGAAAAAATCCGCAAGGGCTATCTTTCCCTCGCAAGGCAGGAGCCGGACAGGTTCCGCGTCATCGACGCGACCGGGGATGTTGCTTCCATATCCCTTGAGGTGTGCCGTCATCTCAAGGCTTTCCTGAGCGCAGACGGCGGCTGAGCACCGCTCCGGCGCTCTTCCAACCCCTGAAATCCCCTGAAGGGCTCGGCCGGTTCCTGCGGCCATTGCAAGCTTCAGCCGAGTTCGCCGTCAACCGGGGCCCAAACCCCTTCAAATCAGAGCATAGGACTATTTTCATGTCATTCAAGGATATCCTGGGCCACCCGAAACCCGTCAGCATCCTTCAGAATGCCCTGCGTCATGACCGTCTTGCCCACGCCTATCTTTTTCACGGCATGGACGGCATCGGCAAACGCACCCTCGCCTTGACCTTCGCCAAGGCGTTGAACTGCCGGCAAGCCGCCTTCGATTCCTGCGATTCCTGCCTTTCCTGCCTCAAGACCGATCACAGGAATCATCCGGACGTTGAAACCGTGGAGGCGGACGGAGCCTTCATCCGGATCGATGCCGTCAAAGGCCTTCAGGAAAGGATGAAATTCAAACCCATGGAGGGCCGCAAACGCATCGCCCTTATCCTGGATGCCGACCGTTTGAACAACGCAGCGGCTAACGCCCTTCTGAAAACCCTTGAGGAGCCCTCTGCATCCAATATCCTGATTCTGGTAACGGCCAGGCCATACTCCCTGCCGCTCACCATTCTTTCAAGGTGTCAGCAGATCCGGTTCAATCCCCTTCCGCAGGAGATCGTGCTGACCCTTCTCGCCGAGCGGTCTTCTCTGGAGGAATCTCACGCCCGCCTGCTGTCAGCCGCTTCCAGCGGCAGCATCGGCAAAGCCCTGGAGCTCAATCGCGAGTCCTTTCTTGCGTTGAAAGAGGAATGCCTGGATTATCTTTCCAGGATGCAACAGGATGAGCCTCTTCAGCATTTGTCTTTTCTTCGTTTTTTAATCGATGACAGGAAAGACATCCAGGATAAGCTCGATTTCCTCAAAACGTTTTTCCGGGACCTTCTGATTTTCAAAGAAACAGGGAGGGGTGACGGCCTTATGCACAGGGACCGCCTGGACCTGATTGCGGCCTTGTCCGAGAGGCGAACCCCTGCAGAAATTCTGATGAACGTGCAGGCCATTGAAGAGGCCATTCATCAATTGGAGCAAAATGCGAATAAATCGTTGACTTTGGAGGTTATGATGTTTAGACTTTCGATCTAACCTTGATAAGCGCCTTCCAATACGCACATCTTCGTTCCGATCCAGGTTGAACTGCAGGGGAAAACCCAGATGGCGAAGGCCATGCCGGTTACGCCCGGCAAAGCGTTGCCGGAATCGTCGGGAAGGCGCGTGAATTGCAGTAGAAGTGAGCCGAACTTTCAGGAGACCATACAGCCAGTGCTAAAAACCATCGTTGGTGTCAAGTTTAAAAAAGAAGGAAAGATCTACAACTTCGACGCAGGGGACCTTGCGATCCTGGTGAATGATCCGGTGATCGTCTCGACAGACGACGGAACATCCATGGGAACGGTTCTCACAAGCCCCCGATCCGTTCCGGAGGAGGACATCCAGACCCCCTTGAAGCCCGTGATTCGTAAAGTGACGGAAGAAGATCTGCGCATTCGCGACAGCAACAGGACTCTCGAAGAGAGTTGCTTCTCCTTCTGTTCCGAAAGAATCAAGATACGGAATCTGCCCATGAAGCTGATTGATGTGGAATGCCTTTTTGACAGGAGCAAGATCATCTTCTACTTCACGGCGGAAAATCGCGTGGATTTCCGGGAGATCGTCAAGGATCTTGCACAGAAATACAAAACCAAGATCGAGCTGAGGCAGATCGGGGCCCGCCAGGAGGCAAGGATCGTCAAGGGCATGGGGGTTTGCGGACGCGAAGTCTGCTGTGTCAACCTGCTTCACAATCTGGACCGCGTTTCCGTCAAAATGGCCAAGGAGCAGAATATGTCCCTCAACCCGGAAAAGATATCCGGGCTCTGCGGCAGGCTCATGTGCTGCCTTGCCTTTGAGTACGAATGCTACCGGGAACGAAAAAAGGACAAGGGCGCCCAAAGCCGAAAAGAGAATGCCGGCTCCGCCGATCACCCGTCTTCGGAAAAACCTCCGCAGAAACCGGGCCGTGGGGATCACCGGAATGATCCCCGCAGCCATTGACGCCCCGGGAGCATCCTGCTTCCTGTCCCGAAGGAGAACGCCTTTCCGGGGATTGGCGGGCGAAACGTCAAAACTTTTTTGAAGGGGTTGACTTAAAGGCGCCATCTGTTATGATGTCGCGCTAGTATTTTACAGGATGCACTTTCTGCAGGAATTAATGGAACGAAACGTCATCACGGACTATCTTGACTCCTACTTGGAAATCGGCTCCTTTACAGATGATTCGGCAAACGGTCTCCAGGTTGAAAACAGCGGAACCGTCGACCGGATCGGCCTGGCCGTCGATGCCTGCCATGAGTCGATCACCAAGGCGGCACAGGCGGGCTGCAATCTCCTTGTCGTTCATCACGGGCTCTACTGGGGGCGCCAGGAGCTGGTTCTGGACCATCACTATCAGCGGATACGGGATCTGATCATCGCCGACATGGCGCTGTATACAGCTCACATTCCCCTCGACGCCCATCCTGAAATCGGACATAACCGTGTTATCGCAGAGCATCTTGAACTGGTCGATGCTGAACCCTTTGCCCTCTATCACGGCAGGGCGATCGGCGTAAAGGGACGATTCAAGAGGCTTTTTTCACGAACCGAAGCAGCGTCTGAAGTCGAGAAGGTCATCGGTTGCCGTCAGGGTTTTTTAACCTTCGGCCCGGATATCATCTCGACCGCCGCCATTGTCGCCGGCTCGGCCACCGATACCGCGCTTTTCAGGGAATTGAAACGGGAGGGAATCGATCTCTTCATCACCGGCGAGCCGAAGCACGGCGCGTTTCACCTGGCCCGGGAATTCGGGCTGAACATTTTTTATGGCGGCCATTACCAGACGGAAACGTTCGGGATGAAGGCGCTGGGAGTGCATCTTCACAAGCGTTTCTCCATTCCTGTTTCTTTTGTCGACGCGCCCTGCATCTTCTAAGATCGCGCATGCGCCGCGCCCCGGGGCCGCACTTTCGGCATTCGATTCCGCGGCAAAAAGCGCTTTAGCTAGAAAGTCTTTCTTAACCATAATTTACAGGAGGGTGACATGCCAGTAGAGTTTGAACAGACGTTTCGTAATTTTTTGATGTTGCACCAGGAAAAGCATAACCGCACCTATCACTTCCTGATTCTCATGGATTCCATCATTGCCGCGGCAAAGCGAATTGAACTTTATTACCGAACCGGCGCCCTCAAGGGAAATCTCGGCGTGGCCGGATCGATCAATATCCAGGGCGAGAATGTCATGAAGATGGACGACATCGCCAACGAGATCGTGCTCCACTATCTGGCCTCGAACAAGCGCGTGATCCAGGTGGTAAGCGAAGAGTGTGATGACATTGTTGACATGAACAAAGAGGGCGGCCGCTACTTTGTCTATTTCGATCCCCTGGACGGATCATCCAACGTGTCCCATGGGCTGCCTGTGGGGTTCATGTTCGGGATTGCCAAGCGGTTTCTCGATGGCGATATGCGGGGCCCTGAGGATTATCACCTCCGCGAAGGCAGCGAGTACATCGCAGCAGGCATGTTCGTCATTCCAACGGGGATGTTCACCCTGGCACTGCGCGACGCAGGCTGCTGGCGCTTCCATTCCGACGAAACCTCAACCTACGTCAAGCCGGTTCAATTGACCATGCCCGACAATCCAAAAACCTGGGAATTGTCCTTCAACGCCGGAAACACAAACGTCTTCAGCGACAAAGTGCAGAAGTGGATCGGGGCCAATTTGAACAAATACAAGTTCCGCTATATCGGCGCCCTTGCCGGCGACTTTCACCGCCTGCTGTCAAACGGCGGCCTTTTCATGTATCCTGCCATCGTCAACCATCCGAATCCCAAGGAAAATCGTCCTCAGGGTAAACTCAGGCTTCTGTATGAGGCCAATGTCGCGGCATTCATGTGCCGGGAAGCCGGCGGCGACGCCATCGATGAAACGGGCACACGCATTCTTGATCTGAAGCCGGCGGCGCATCACCAGCGTACCACGCTGTACGTCGGCTCAAAACCGATTATTGATGACCTGGCCGCAGCGCTCAAGGCTTAGGAGAATCTCTCTTGAAATCGTTTCTTTTCTTTGTGGATTGAGAGCCATGGAAAATACCTATTACGTCACAACACCCATTTACTATGTCAATGCCTCCCCCCATCTCGGGCATGCCTATACAACCATCGTCGCTGATGTTCTGGCCCGTTATCATCGGCTGTCGGGACATCGGACGTTCTTTCTCACGGGCACGGACGAACATGGCGACAAGATCGCCGAAGCCGCCGACAAGAGCGGCGTCACGCCGAAAGCTTACGCAGACCGGATCAGCAGCCAGTTCCGTGAACTTTGGCCGAAGCTTTCCGTCACGAACGATTTCTTCATCCGGACAACGGATGCCAGGCACATCGAAACCGTGCAGACGATTCTGCGAAAGGTCCATGACGCCGGCGATATCTATTTCGGTCATTATGAAGGGTTCTACTGCGTCGGCTGCGAACGCTTTTACACGGAAAAAGAGCTGGTCGACGGGAAATGCCCGGACCACCAGACAGAGCCTGAATTCCGCAAGGAAAGCAACTATTTTTTCCGAATGAGCAGATATCAGGAGTGGCTGATTGCCCATATCAAGGAACACCCGGACTTTATCCGGCCGGAACGCTATCGGAATGAAGTGCTGGCCTTCCTTCGCGAGCCCCTGGAGGATCTGTGCATTTCCAGGCCGAAATCACGCCTGAGCTGGGGGATTACCCTGCCCTTTGACGAAAACTATGTAACCTATGTCTGGTTTGACGCGCTGATCAACTATATTTCCGGAATCGACTATCCCGACGGCGAAAATTTCCGCACCTTCTGGCCGGTGGCCGAACATCTGATTGCCAAGGACATCCTCAAGCCCCATGGCATTTACTGGCCCACCATGCTCAAAGCCGCGGGCATCGAACCCTATTCTCATCTGAATGTTCACGGCTACTGGAATGTCGACTCAAGCAAGATGTCGAAAAGCATCGGTAATGTTGTCCGCCCTCTCGATCTGAAGGACAAATACGGGCTGGATGCCTTCCGCTATTATCTTCTCCGGGAAATGGTTTTCGGCCTGGACTCGAGCTTCAGTGAGGAGAGCTTCGTTCTGCGGGTCAATGCGGAACTGGCCAACGATCTGGGGAATCTTGTCAGCCGGGTTACGTCCATGGCAATGAAATTCTGCCAGGGAGCCGTACCGGCGGTCACGGAGGTGACCGGAGCCGACCGTATCCTCGCCGATACGGCCTTCAGGGTTCTTGCTGAAGTCAAAACCTCTTTCCGGGAATTGACTTTTCACAAGGCCCTGATGTCCATCTGGGATTATATCGGCACGGCCAATCGCTACATCGTGGAACAGGAACCCTGGAACCTGGCCAAGGACCAGTCGAAAAAGGCCAAACTGGATGAGGTGATTTATTCCCTGCTGGAAACCCTCCGGGTGATCGCGGTTTTGATCTCCCCCTTCATGCCCGGTTCTGCGGAGAAGATTTTGCTGCAACTGGGGATCGCCCATCCTGACAGGGAAAATTTCGGAACGATCCGCACCTGGGGCGCCCTTGCCCCCGGCCTGCGCCTGCAGCGAGGCGAAGCCCTGTTCCCGCGGATCGATTACAGGTCGGAGACCGCGGCCGTCGAGCAGAAAATCCCCGCACCGCCCCCGCCGATCAAACCGGAGGTTTCTTACGAGGATTTCGAGAAGATCGATCTCCGGGTTGCCCGGATCCTGGAGGCCGAGATCGTTCCCAAATCGGCCAAGCTGCTGAAGCTCAAGATCGACATCGGTGAAGAGCGGACGGTGGTCGCCGGCATTGCCAAGGACTATGCGCCGGAGCAGCTCGTGGGCAAATCCATCGTGATTGTGGCAAACCTCAAACCGGCAAAATTGATGGGAATTGAATCCCGGGGGATGCTTCTGGCCACGGATACAACCGATGAGGGCATCACCGTCCTGTCCTTTGACCGCGAGCCGAGAACCGGGGCAAAGGTCCGGTAACGTCTTCCGGAAATGGTCTACATGCATCAGGCCGTCCAACAACCTTTTCCACTCACGCCCAATGCCTCGCATCTCTCGAATTTTAGCGCCTTGGCGGGCTGATTCCGAAGCCGGGCTGAAAGCATACCATCAAAGAGAGGCGGACGGGGTTATGTTCCAGATTCGTCCCCGTCCGGCTCTCTTTCATTTGCATCCGCGACCATTCTCCGGAAAATTTCCTTCAAAACGTCGTCGTTTTCTTTACGTTCATCTATCCCTTCAATGCGGCGGGAGCCTTCAAGGGGACCTCCACGGCCGAAACGAACTTGCGCACAACCGCTTCGGTGTTGGCCACATTTAATTTCCGGAACAGAAAGGTAAACTGGTTTTCCAGCTCCGTACTGATCTGCTTCAATGTTTCCGGCGGAAGCTGCCAGAGTTCCTGCTTGAAAGGTCCAAACCCCTTTTTGCGGGTTTTATAGATAAATTGCTCCTCCGTATCCTTTTCCTTCTTTTCCCCCGCCATCTCACGCTGCAGGTACTCATAAATCCGGTCCTTCAAGTCTGCGGGGAAATGGGCACTGTCGTAAATGATGTTCTGGAAACCGGTTGCCAGATGAATCTCTGCCGTTCCGATTGCCGGGAACCTGTCAAAGGCCTCGTTGGGCAGCGTGGACGCACCATGCTGAACAGCGCCGGAAAGTCCGTAACGGCTCCGGGAGACTTCCGACAGCTTTTCCAGGGTTTCAAAATCCAGCTTCACCTTGGCCACACTTCCATCGGCCAGGGGAACGCCACCGTGGGTGGTCCCCGTCTGAACGCTTATTTTGCTGATTCCCTTCAAGTCAGGCCCGTAGCTCTTCAGGGCCTCGAGATACCCATCCATAAAGGCCTGAAGCTCTTCAACGGTACTGTTTTTGCCGCCCACCTCACCGATTTCACCCCCGACGGATACCGTGATACCCGCCGGCTCCAGATCCCGGATCACGCTTGTCAATTCTGCGGCAAGGTCGAAATTTGTCTTCTGCTGTTCATCAATGGTGGGTTTTGACAGGTCCACGAGGGTGGAAGTGTCGACATCGATGTTGTAGAATCCGGCTTCAAGGGCTTCCCAGATAAGGTCCTTGACGCCCTTGACTTCCTTTTCCCCATCGGCGGCAAATTTCTTGGCATTGACCTGGAAGTGATCTCCCTGAAGAAAGATGGGGCCGTGGAATCCGGTTTTTATGGCTGCTGCTGTCACTGCGCTCGTATATTCAATGGGCCTCTGTTTTGTATAGTCAATTTCCGAACGGGCAATTTCAAAAATGACGGCGCCAACGGAGTCTTTCAACGCCGCACGGAAAATGGCCTGGGCCACCTCATAGGTCAAGGCCCTGATGTTGATGGCCGGAACGGTAAAGCCCGTCACTTCCTTTCTGCCCATGGCCTCATAGAGGGACTGAATGGACGATGACAGGATCCCCAGCGCGGCTCCGCTTTGCCGAATGAGCCACGAAGCCGCCTCTTTGACTTCCGGCAGGGCACTGAATACCGCCGTAAAAATGAGAGAATCAATAAGCGAATTTCTCAATATCTCTTCATTCAACACCTTGACCTGATCTCCCTTTACCTCCAGGACACCTTCACAGCCTTTTTTCAAATCATCCACACTGTTGAAAATCATCATCTCCACCTTTCTCTTTTGTATTGATCTTCCTGTTTCCGTTTACGGTCAAACCTTCAGAACGCCGTTCCGTTCAGGCGCGCCTTTTTTCTCCCTCTACCGCTCAAGCCCCCTGGTCCGCTCTGCCGCGTATCCCGCCCGCAGACGGCATTGCGGATCTCTTCACCTGCTCGCGGATTGTTGCCTGTAGCGACTTTAATGACCAAGAAACCGCCTTCCGACTGCACCGCAACCGAAAAAATATCCGCTGTTTTCAGCGGTTAAGAACGACAGAGAGTTGTTTCTATTTTTGATATCGCCCGGTATGAGCTTGCTTTGCAATTTCGATTGCCTTAAAAAGTCTTGAAATACAATGTTCTTGGTTGATACAGGGAGGGTAACGCGGCCGCAGCGATGGAAGACGCCGCTGATTTTTTATTGCGGTAATATATCTTGAAATGGCCTTGCTTGCAACCAATTTTTATGATTAGAAAGGCGGTTAAATCCTCATGCCTCAACCATCATCGGGATGTCGTAACCTAATCCACCTTGATGAACAACCTCATGATCGCCCCGGGCAATCGAAGAAGCAGTCAGAGGCTCGACATCACCATGCCGGAGAGAACCCCGAAGCCCGTAACGACCATCAGTCCCTGAATGGAGAACGGTCCGGTTACGGCTTTCAGGATATGGAGAAACAGGGGTGGATGCAAAAGAAAAAGGCAGAGGGAAAGGGCAATCAGCGGAAGGATCAGCCACTGTGTCCGCCCGATCCAGATTCTTTCAATAAAAAGCGACGTCAGAATCATGGTCATGACGAAATAAACGAGATTGAAAAGGATTAACAATGCGTCACTGATTCCTGGAGATGATATTGCATTCATTTTGTTTGTCCTCAGGACTAACATAATCATTTATTCCTAGGGGACAAGGCGCACAGGGCAGTTTTTCATGAAGAGCGGATCGAATCTGATCCCGGTACGCACGCTCCTCTCATGGACTTGCAAACTTCCACTCAGAAAGGTATTGCCGAATGAAAGCACATTCAGACCGGAAGCTCGGCGGCAGGGACAACAGGCCCTTGAGGCGTTGCATCGTATTGCTGGCCGCGCTTCTTGTTCTGATCAGCCTCTCTGCCTGCGGCGCTTCGGTCGGGCAGACGCTTATATCTCAGCCTGATGAATTTACTTACACCTACGAAGCGAAAGAAAAATTTGTTCTCAGGGCCATTGAACGAGTCCTCAAGGAAAAAAAAATGGGGACCAACATTCGGATCGATGAAGAAAAGCACCTTGTGGAATCCGATTTTGTCGTTCTGGATGATTGGCGGACCCGAAGTCTCGCCAGGACCCGGACACTCAACTGGAAGGAAACGGAAGTGACTCTTTCCGTGGTTGCGGAAAAGAAAACCCTTTCGGGATGGGAAATGCGCCGCCTGCTGGAAAAAGAGCAGTATACCAAAATTTTTGATACGATCGATCTCAAGATTTACGAAGAGATGTACAGGACGCAATGACAGAGCCGGATTTTCGCCCCCGAAGGAAGGGTGGTAAGCCTGGCTGGACGGACGTTGTCTTGCCCAGGCGGCAAGAAGGTCAAGAGGAAAAACAGATCCATGAACCCTGCCATTTTTCGGGAATACGATCTTCGCGGCGTCGTTGAAAAAGATCTGAATGACGAACGGGTTTATACGCTGGGGCGTGCGATCGGGACGTACGCCGTCCACCACGGCGCGACCCTGCTCACGACCGGGAGGGACTGCCGCCTCAGTTCAGAAGGGTATCAGCAGGTTCTCAATGCCGGCCTGCGCAGGGCCGGCATTGACGTCATCGACATCGGCCTTTGCGCAACCCCCATCCTGTACTTTTCCATCCGCCATTGCCAGGCACACGGCGGGATCATGGTTACCGGAAGCCACAACCCACCGGAATTTAATGGTTTTAAGGTATGCATCGGCCAGGATGCACTCCATGGCGAAGAAATCCAAGCCCTGAGAAGGATTGCCGAATCGGGAGATTTTGCCCAAGGCGAAGGTCGTTTACAAATGCGATCCATCGCGAAAGACTATGAAGACTACCTCTGCAGTTCCTTTTCGCTGAAACCGGGCATCCGGGTCGTTCTCGATGGAGGGAACGGCGTTGGGGGATATTTTGCCGCCCCCATCCTGAAGCGGCTGGGCTGCCGGACTCAGGAGCTCTTCTGCGAACCGGACGGGCGATTTCCGAACCATTTCCCCGACCCGACGATCCCGGAAAACCTGTATGAGCTCACACGGCAGGTGACAGCGGAACATGCCGATGTCGGGTTGGCATACGACGGCGATGCGGACCGCCTGGGCGTTGTCTCGAATACCGGCAGAATCCTGTGGGGTGACGAACTGCTGATTCTCTTTTCCCGCGCCGTTCTCGAAAAGCATCCCGGAGCCGCCATCATCGGTGAAGTGAAATGTTCACAGAAGCTTTTTGACGATATTTCCAGCCACGGCGGCAAAGCCATCATGTGGAAGGCCGGCCACTCCCTGATCAAGGCCAAAATGAAGGAAGAGAAGGCGATGCTCGCCGGCGAAATGAGCGGCCACGTGTTTTTTGCAGACCGCTATTTCGGATACGATGATGCCATCTACGCCTCTCTGCGGCTCCTCGAAATGCTTTCCCGGACGGGGAAGTCCGTCAGCGAACTCATGGCGGACATTCCGGAAACCTGCACCACGCCGGAGATCCGAATCGCCTGCCCCGACGATGTGAAGTTCCGCCTCGTGGAGGAGCTCCGGGATCATTTTCGCACCCTCGGCCCCGTCATCGACATCGATGGAGTCCGTATTCCCTTCGCCGACGGATGGGGGCTTATCCGCTGCTCAAACACGCAGCCGGTATTGGTTCTCCGCTTTGAGGCGGCGACGAAAGATCGCCTGGAGTTCATCCGCTCCACCATTGAAAAGGTCGTCTTCGATAAACTTCCCTCCTGATTTCTTTTCCGGATCATCAACAAATTGTTGCCAATTGACAACTTTCCTGTTATCAGCCTAAGCGAAGTTTCAAACATCAGGCGAATTCCAACCCGGAGACGAAAAAGGGGCGGCAGGATGGCTGCGGTACCGCACGTCCCGGAAGAGGCATGCGGCAGAAATCCATGTCGATGAGCCGACAGCGGGGGCGGTCAGGAAAACGCTTCGATACGGAACGCAGTAGAAGTGTCGTGACATGGTCAGAAGAATAGTGCATAAACGGATACATCGATTGAACAACCCAGCTTTGTTTAACGCTTTCCATTTTTATCCAACCGCCTATCCTCTCGAGCACAGCCGGTCAGGTTACTTTATCGCCGGTTGAATCCGGAAATCACCCCTCTCGAAATCGTTTTAAAAAAGGATATAAGGCAGCATGAATATTAGAAATGTAGCAATTATCGCCCATGTCGACCATGGCAAGACCACGCTGGTCGACAAGCTCCTCATCCAGAGCAAAATTTTCCGCGACAACCAGGAGGTGCGGAATTGCTTTCTTGATTCCAATGACCTCGAGCGCGAACGGGGCATCACCATTTTGTCCAAGAACATTTCCATCACCTACGGCGGTCATAAAATCAACATTATCGACACTCCGGGACATTCCGATTTCGGCGGAGAGGTGGAACGGGTTTTGAAGATGGCCGATGGAGCAATTCTTCTCGTGGATTCTTTCGAAGGCGCAATGCCCCAGACGCGCTTTGTTCTGCAGAAAGCCCTCTCCTTCAATCTGACGCCCATCCTGGTCATCAACAAGATGGACAAACCCAACCGGCGGCCCGCAGAGGTTCTGGACGAAGTGTACGATCTCTTCATCGATCTGGGCGCTGACGACGAACAGATGGAATTTCCCGTCCTCTATGCCTCCAGCCGTTTTGGCTGGTCATCTCTTTCCCCCGATGTGCAGGGGACGGATCTGACCCCTCTTCTGGATGCCGTGATCACCTCCATCCCTCCCCCGAAAGAAGCGGAAGGCCCCTTACAGATGCAGGTCACCACGGTTGACTATTCGGACTATGTGGGCAGGATCGCCATCGGACGTATTTTCCGCGGAACAATCCGCTCCGGGATGCCCGTATCCGTCATAAAGCGTGACGGCTTCACTCAGAAATCCGTCGTAAAGGACGTGTTCCTCTTCGAGGGGCTGCAGCGTAATAAAGCCGCTGAAGTCCCCTGCGGAGACATCTGCGCCGTCCTCGGTCCGGAAGACATCGATATCGGGGATACGATCTCGGACGTCGATTATCCGGAGCCTCTGCCCATCATCCCCGTGGATGAACCGACGATGAGCATGACGTTTTCCCACAACGATTCTCCCTTTTTCGGGAAGGAAGGGCGGTATGTCACGAGCCGCCATCTGCGGGACCGGCTGCACAGAGAGATCAAGAGCGACGTTGCCCTGCGTGTGGAGGCTGCCCCGGGAACGGAATCTCTCAAGGTCTATGGACGGGGCATCCTGCACCTTTCCATCCTGATTGAAACAATGCGCCGGGAAGGCTATGAGTTCCAGGTGGGCCAGCCGCACGTCATCTACAAGGAAATCAACAACCGTAAGGCAGAACCCATCGAGCTTCTCATTGTGGACATACCTGCCGATCTCTCCGGCCGTGTCATTGAAGTGGTCGGCAAAAAGCGGGGAGAACTCAAAAAGATCGATTCCATCGGGGGGCGGTCCCGTCTGGAGTTCCATATCCCGGCGCGCGGAATGATCGGATTGCGGAACCGCCTGCTCAACGCCACCGCTGGCGAGGCCGTCATCCATCATCAGTTCTACCAGTATGAGCCTTTCAAGGGCTCCATCCCCCATCGGCAGAACGGCGTACTCATCTCCATGCAGGATGGCCCGGCCACGGCCTACGCCCTCGATGCGCTGCAGGCCAGGGGACGGTTCTTCATCGCTCCCGGGGAGGTAGTCTATGAAGGCCAGATTGTCGGGGAGCACAACAAGGAGGAGGACATGGTCGTCAATGTGCAGAAGGCTAAAAAGCTGACGAACATGCGTGCGTCAGGGAGCGACGAAGCGGTCAAGCTGTCTCCCCCTGTCGTCTTTTCCCTCGAGGAAGCCCTGGAATACATCAATGAAGGGGAACGAGTTGAAATCACGCCTAAATCCATTCGGCTCCGCAAAAAGATCCTCGGAGAGTGGGAGCGGCGAAAGGCGGATCGCCTGGAAAGCAGAGCTTAGTCAGCCCGGCCTTTGGACTTGATAAACCGCCGCAAAGGAATTATAAAGGGCTCCAGTTGCAACACCTGATGCCCGGAGGATGGAAAGCCATGACGTTTGTACAACCCAGCAAGAACCGGAAGCGTTATCTTCTGATCGGATCCGCCGTTATCGCCGTTCTGGCCGTTGCCGCCTGGCTGCTTCTCGGGCAACGCCTTGAATTCGGAAAGCCTTCCTTTACCTCGAAGGGCGAAATTCGAACGATTGGATGGAATACACCCCTGACTCTGAACTTTTCCGACTCCAAAAGCGGCCTTTCCAGAACAGCGGTAGCCCTTACCCAGGACGGCAAAACATACCCCCTTTCCACGCTCACCTACCCCTCGGGGAAATACAAGTCCCACGAAGTCCGTGTGATCCTTGACCCGGCAAAACACAAGCTTCGCGAAGGCCCGGCCACCCTCCACATCTCCGCGGAGGATGGCGCCCTGTTCGGCAATTCGATGACCGTCGACCGGTCCGTGATGATCGACTTCGGTCCGCCCCAGATCCTTCTTCTGAGCACACAGAACCATCTCAATCCCGGCGGAACCGGCGTGTTGACCTACCGCGTCTCGGAACCCGTTTCCGTCACAGGGGTATATATCGATCAGGCGTTCTTCAGAGCCTATCCGGTTTCCCTGTCCGGACAGCCCGGTTTTATCTGCTATGTGCCCGTGCCGATGGACGCCGGAAGCAAACCGATGCATCTTCGGATAGTAGCCAGGGATCTTGGCGGAAATGAATCCTCGTCGACGGTACCCTATGTTCTTCTGAAAAAAACATTCCGAAGTGACAGGATGATGCTGAGCGATTCCTTTCTCCAGCAGAAAATGCCGGAATTTCAGGCATCCAATCCGCCATTGAGAGGCAAGAACCTCCTTGAAACCTTTATTTACGTCAATTCACAGATCAGGGAAGCGAATTTCAAAACAATCCAGGGGATATGCGAAAAAAGTGAACCCAGGCAGCTCTGGAGCGACACCTTCCTGAGAATGAAAAATGCCTCCCCCATGGCCCTCTTCGGCGATCGGAGGACCTATATCTACGGGGGACAGACCGTTGGTGAAAGTGTTCACGGGGGAGTCGATCTTGCTTCGACCGCACAGGCCCCCATTGAGGCGGCCAACAGCGGCATCGTGGTTTTTGCCGGCCCACTGGGCATTTACGGAAATACCGTCATCATCGACCATGGCTTCGGGCTTTTCACCCTGTATGCCCACCTCTCCTCGATTTCGGTTAAGGGTTCCCAATCCGTCTCGAGGGGGGACGTCCTCGGCGCAAGCGGCCTGACAGGCCTTGCTGGAGGCGATCATCTGCACTTCGGGATCATGGCGGGAGGGCGGTTTGTCAATCCCCAGGAATGGTGGGATCCTCATTGGATCAACGACAATGTCCTGAAGAAACTGCAGATCGGCGCCTAATGAACTCCCACTGCCCTGCCCGGTAAAATCAACGCCGGCAAGTCATGGGATTTTCAACTCTTATCGATATCGCGGTGGTCCACGTTGACGGGATAATCCTGTTTGGAAAAGTAGGACATCAATTCATTCGCCATGACGACGGAGCGATGTTTCCCCCCGGTACAGCCCACGGCGATCGTCAGCCTGGGTTTTCCTTCCTTTTCGTAAAGGGGCATCAGAAATTCCATCATGTCCAGTAACTTCTGGAGAAAAATGACGCTCTCCTCGGCACTCAGGACATAGTCCCGGACCTCTTCATTGTACCCGTTAAAATTTTTCAACTCCGCCACATAATAGGGGTTTGAAAGAAAACGGACATCGATGACCAGGTCGGCATCAACAGGAATTCCATAGCGGTAGCCAAAAGAAATGACCAGAATGTAGAGCCGCCTGGCTGTTGACGAGGACAGGAAATGGCGCTGCACGGCATCCTTTAACTGATGAACGTTGCAGGATGATGTATCAATGACCCTGTCCGCCATCTCCTTGAGGTTTCGAAGCAGCATCCGCTCCCGGTGAATCCCCTCCATGACGGAAGCCTGTGACAGGGGATGGACCCGCCTCGTTTCACTGAACCGGTGAAGGAGGGCATCATCTCCGGCGTCCAGAAAGAGGATCTCGATCTTGTACCCCTCCCGTTGAAGCTGCTCGAAGACGCCTTTGTAGGTCTGGATGAAGGTATTTTCCCTCAAATCCATAACCATGGCCACTTGACATATATTTTTCGGTTGAGCGGATTGTATTTCGAGAAATTGCGGAAGCAGGGCAACGGGCAGATTGTCCACGCAATAAAATCCGATATCTTCCAAGGCCCTCAATGCCGTGGTTTTTCCCGAACCGGAAAGACCGGTAATGATCACCACCCGAAGCGATTTCAATGGTTTCTCCCCATGCCCGTCATCGCCCGTATCGACGTATCCACCTTCGATGCCATGCCCACCGCATCTCCCGTTACAGGAAGGGACCTTCCGTAAACGGGAGTTTCCAGAATGTCCAGCGTTCTCAAGGGATGGCCACGCTCAGTTCCCTGGCCCATCCCCTCCTCTTCAACCAGTTCCACAAAGCAATCAATCCTGGATTCGGCCAGAATCGCCGACCTGTCCAGGACTTGCTCGGCTCGGACGATTCCCCTTCCCTTTATTTCCAGGAGTGGGAATTCGGGGTTCCAATTGCTGCCGTAGATGCGGCCCCCGCTTCTTTTCCTTGCGACAACAACGTCATCGGCAATCCAGCGATACCCGCGCTTAACAAGCTCCAGGGCGCAGGTCGTTTTCCCCAGGCCGCTTTCCCCCAGGATCAACATCCCCCTTCCGTCGAAACTGACCAATCCCCCGGAAAGCGACGTCTCTTTGCCGGTGTGCTCCCTGAACAGTCCGGTCAGCCGGCTTTCCAGGAGAAATTCATCGTACGCGGATGCAAAGAGCAGCGTTTCAGACGGTCCGACGGCTTGGATCAGGGATTCCGGAATGCGCCCCGTTCCGGCCAGTGCAATGCAGGCCCATGTTGAAGAGCGACCGCTTGAAAAAGAGCGGGACCATGAAGGCGGGAAGATCGGCACGCCCTTCCCGGAAGGAGAGGCGTGCAATGGAAAAATACCGATCGTTTCCGGAAGGGGAAAACAGGATAAATCAATCCGGTTGTTAAGCCTGGTGATGCGAAGTCTGCTCAAGGGCCTTCCCGGGCCGGCTCCGCCCGAAATTTCCTTTATTCCCAAACGGTCGGAAGCACGGTCCAACATGCCACGCAGGGATGGAGTCTCTTCACGTGTCCTGGAGATCATGAGAAGCAGGCCTCATGTCTGCCCGTCCTTTTCCGTAATAATCCGGTATATTTCATCCCCGGATGGAGCCTCCATGAGGCGTGTTCGAAAATTCTGATCCTTGAGCATTCTGGAAATTCTCGCCAGGACCTTCAGATGCTCCGTGGCGGCATGCTCCGGCGCCAGAAGAAGGAAAAACAGGTACACCGGCCTTCCGTCCAACGCGTCAAAATCAATTCCCCGAAGGCTCCGACCGAATGCGACGATCACCTCTTCAAGTCCATCCAGTCTCCCGTGAGGAATCGCAATGCCCTCTCCGATACCTGTACTTCCGAGCTTCTCGCGATCCATCAGCGTCCGGATCATGGCATCCGGCTCAAATGTCCGGTTATGTTTCAGGATCCGCTGCGATAATTCCTCCAGGACCTCCTGTTTTCCAGACGATACCAGTTCTTCGACAATATAGTCTTTTTTAAGCAGATCAACGATTTTCATTCAGCATTCAATGTATCAGCTGTTCGTTTCAATCAGGAGATAGCCGCCATCGTCACGCCGGTAGATGACATTGACATTTTCTGACGAGGCATTGCGATAGACAACAAATCGATTATTCGTCGAATCCATCTCCAGAACGGCATCATCAAGCGACATGGGTTTCAGAATGATTTTCCTTGTTTCTATAATCTTCGACTCCACAGCATCCTCTGCCTCTACGGGCAGCGCTTCCGGTTCCTCGCCTTCTTCCTTCAGGCCACCGCTTTTGTGAAGCCGGATTTTCTCCTTGTGCTTTTTAAGCTGCCGTTCGATCTTCTCTACGGCATTGTCAATAGCAAGGTGCATATCTTTCGACTCTTCCTTGCCGATGATATTCAACCCGTTTGTTGTGATGTTGATTTCTGCAACGTTTCTGAATTTTTCAACGGTCAAGACCACATGAACATCAGTAGGTGCATCGATATGCTTGTTCAGTTTCTTCATCCGTTCATCAACATATTCCCTTTGCCAACCTTCATCCTCGGTATTTCTGAAGGTCACGGAAATTTTCATCATTGCTTACTCCTCCTCTTTTCTTTGTCACTGAATCCTGCCATATCTGCTCCCTGCCAACCGGCTTCTTCCGCAGGGGAATCGTTCTTCGTTATGTTCAGGCCTTTATGCCGCCTCCAGGAACGATCGTTCCGTCCGCTTCGATACCCGTGCTAAAAGTATCTCTTCCTCCTCGATGAGGGCAGTATGTTCATCATCTCCCGATACTTGGCAACGGTCCTTCTGGCAATCTTGATCCCTTTGCCCTCCAGGAGACTGACAATTTCATGATCGCTGTATGGATTTTTCGGATTTTCAGAGGCAATCGCCTTGCGAATCTCCTCCTTTACACTCTTGGACGCAATGGCTTCACCGCTTTTCTTCTGGATGCTGCTGCTGAAAAAATATTTCAATTCGAAGATTCCACGGGGTGTGTACATGTATTTGTTCGTGACCACCCGGCTGATGGTGGATTCGTGCATTTCGACGTCGTAGGCGATATCCCGCAACACCAGGGGCTTGAGATGATTGATTCCCCTGTCGAAGAAATCCTTCTGGTACCGGACGATGCTTTCGGCCACCTTGTAAATGGTCCTCTGCCTCTGCTGGATGCTTTTGATCAGCCAGGTGGCTGACTGAACCCGTTCACGGATGTATTTTTTGCCGTTATCGGAGTTGGAGTCATTTTTCACATTTCCCATGATCTCCTTGTAGAAGTTGCTGATCCTCAGCCGCGGCATGCCGTCATCGTTCAACACAATCTTATATTCGTCGCCTGCCTTGAAAACATAGACATCGGGAATGATGGCCTGGATCCTCTCCTCGTTGTAAATGCTTCCCGGCCTCGGATCCATATCGCTGATCATCATGACGGCCTGCAGCACCTCGTCGATGGAAACCCGGTTTTTCTTTGCAATGTGATTATAGTTCTTGATCTCCAGATCCTTCATGTGGTTCTGAATGATCACATCGACGAGGGGATTTTCTATCCCCAGCAGCCTGACCTGGATCAGCAGGCATTCCTGAAGATTCCTGGCCGCAATGCCGGGAGGATCGTATTCCTGAATCTTCGCCAGGACCGCTTCCACTTCCGTTTCCTCAACATCTTCCAGCCGGGCGATTTCTTCCGTTGTGGCCGCCAGATATCCGTTTGTGTCGAGATTGCCGACAATCTGCTCCCCAATCCTCATTTCAAGCTCCGACAGACGGGTCAGCTTAAGCTGCCACATGAGATGATCCGTCAGAGTGGCTTTTTTCGTCAGCAGATTATCCCAGGAAGGCGCCTCACCGTCCCTGCGATCGTACGATGCCCCCACCGATCCATAATCTTCGAGGTAACTGCTCCAGTCAAAATCCTCCTTCCCGTCCCCTTCGCCCGTTATCTCTTCCGTTCTTTCTATGCCCTTGAAATCTTCTACTTCAGCAATGGTTCCCTCTTCACTGACCGTACTCAGCTCCGCTTCATCGTAGTCTTCCGGGGGCATGTCCTCAAGGAGCGGATTCTCTTCCATTTCCTGGTTGATGACATCTATCATCTCCATTCTTGAAAGCTGGAGCAGCTTGATGGCCTGCTGCAGCTGCGGGGTCATGATCAGCTGCTGGCTCAATTTCAGATTTTGTTTCAGTTCGAATGCCATGTCCCTTACCGGCTCGCCTTTAATCAAAAATTAAAGTGTGAAGTCTTCCCCAAAGTAGATTTTCCGTGCGATTTCGCTGGATGCAATTTCGGCCGGCTTGCCCTCGACGAGGACTTTGCCGGCATTGACAATATAGGCTCGATCGCAGACTGAAAGCGTTTCCCTGACGTTGTGGTCCGATATCACCACACCGATCCCCTTCGATTTCAGCTTGGCAATGATTTTCTGAATATCCGCAACGGCCAGGGGATCAATGCCGGCAAAAGGCTCATCGAGAAGGATATATTGCGGAGAGGTCACCAGTGCCCGCGTGATCTCCACACGCCTTCTCTCTCCTCCGGAAAGTGAATACGCCCTGTTTTTGGCCAGATGAGTTAAATCCAGCTCACCCAGCAATTCCTGCAAGCGGTTCTCTTGTTCGTTCTCCTTCAGTTTCAGAGTTTCAAGGATCGCCAGGATATTCTCCTCGACGGTCAGCTTCCGAAAGACGGAAGGCTCCTGAGGCAGGTAATTCAAACCTTTTCTTGCCCGAAGATACATCGGCTCCCCGGTGACATCTTCACCATTGAGGCAGATGGACCCGCCGTCGGGATGGATGAGACCGACAATCATGTAAAAGGTAGTTGTTTTCCCCGCACCGTTGGGCCCCAGCAGCCCGACAACTTCACCGGGTTGAATCCTCAGATCGATTTCGTCGACGACTCTCCGCCCACTGTAAATCTTCACCAAACGGTTTGCTGAAAGTTCATTCATCCCTAGGGCTGCTGCTTGCTCCCCTCATCCTTTTCAGCGGGATAGACGGTCGCCGAAACTCTCTTGCTCGGGAAACTTTCGACCATTCCTCTGTTCTCTTTGAGAAAGACGACAATCCGATCCCCCCGGATCACATTTTTCTTTTCACGCATCACGGGGCTTCCCGTGACGACAATTTTCTGGTCGTCCTGGAAAAAAACGGCGTCTTCACCTGTTACAACCCGGTCTCCCTGAGTTACCACAACGCGCCCCTTGGCCTCAATTCGATCAAGATCGCCCGTTCGGCCGATCTCTCCTGCCGCACCCTTCCTGGCGCCATTCTCCTTTTTCTTGTAGTAAAGCAAAATCTTGTCCGATTTGATCACGTTGTTCCCCTGAACAGCGACCGCATTTCCGGAAAAGACGACCAAACGCTGTTCATTGTAGGCATCCAGACGATCCGACTCAATTCGAATGGGTTCCCTGCTCATTTCCAGCTTTTTCGTGTCGGCCTTTTCTGCGCCCACCGCCGGCATATTTCCGGCGGCAAAGGTCATGAGACAGGCGATCATCAGGATCGGGCGCCATAACCACCGCTTTTTCAAGGTTGCAAACTCCTTCATCTCTGGATACAGGCCTTTACGCCGGACAGAAGAGTCAGGTGCTCGTCCGCAAGCGAAATCGACATCCCTGTCGCATCAATCTGCATCCTGCTGTTTTTCAGGTTGACGGGTGAACCTGTATGGCATCGTTTCTCTTTTCCGGAATATGTGACCTCGTCCGTTTTAAAGGAATCTCCGTTGCTGGATTGGAGATGGACATCGCCTGTCAGTTTCATATCCTTTGAATCCTGCTTCAGGGTCCCTTCCTTCCCGGTAAGGACAAAGTTCCGCCCGTCCGGCATTGTCAACGTGATTTTCGGATTCTTCAGGAGAGCGAGATTGTCCTTTTTCCGATACTGGGCACTCTCGGCGTGGACTTCCCAGATAACACCCTCGTCCGTTGCCTCCGTGTAATGCACATTCATGACCTGCAAATCGACTTGGTCATCCATGAGCTTCTCTGGAGTTTTTCGGGGCTCTTCCTTGTTCAGGGTATATAGGATTCCACCCAGAACAAAAAAAACGGCCAGACAGCCAGCGGACACGATCAGTCTCTTTTTTTTCAGCAATACGGTCAGCGCTTTCAACCTCATCCCGATGATCCTGCTGTCTGTATATCACCCGTTTCAGGACATGTAAAGGTTAAACATGAATCAGGTTCTACCGATAAAATCATACCAGTTCGTACCGACGGACGACCTCTTCCCATTTGCCCTGGACCTTGAGAATCAGTTCGCACACCTCCCGAACGGCCCCCCGCCCCCCGGGCTTATCCGTAATATAGTCTGCCGCTTTTCGTGCTTCCTCCACCGCGTCATGAACAGCCACGGAAAACCCGCTCCTCTTCAGAAGAGGAACATCCACAAAATCATCACCGATGTAGGCAATTTCCTCGGCATTTAAGCCTCTTTCCCGAAGAAGCTGCTGGAAGAATTCCTTCTTGTTCAATACTCCCTGAAACACTTCACGAATTCCAAGGTCCCTGGCACGATGATCCACAACGCAAGAGGAGCGGCCAGTCAAAAGAATGACATCTATCCCGTAACGCATGATCATTTTAAGTCCATGGCCGTCCTTGACATCGAAATGCTTGCTTTCCTGCCCGGCGTCATCGATGATGATCCGGCCGTCGGTTAAAACGCCATCCACGTCCGAGATCAGCATACGGATCTTCCGGATCTTCTTTGTTATTTCTTCATCCATGATCTTACGTTTATCCCCTTTCGATTGTCTTTCGACTCCTCCTCATTTCACGGTCTCTGGGACTTCAGGGCCATGACGCTGCCATCTATGGCCTTCACCGTTCTCAACAGATCCGGAAGGGTATCCAGGTAGAGGGAATTCGGGCCATCGCACAAGGCCTTTGACGGGTCCGGGTGGACTTCCAGAAAAAGTCCGTCAATACCCACGGCTGCAGCGGCACGCGCCAGGTAGGGAACCATCTCCCGTTGTCCTCCTGAAGCGGTTCCCTGCCCCCCGGGAAGCTGCACGCTATGGGTCGCATCAAAGACGACGGGGAAGCCTTCTCTGCGAAGGATGGGCAACGAGCGAAAATCCACGACCAGATTGTTGTATCCGAAACAGGTCCCCCGTTCGGTGATGAGAATGTTGTCGTTGCCGCGGGACAGCACCTTCTCGAGAATGTTCCGGACATCCCAGGGGGCCAGGAACTGGCCCTTTTTGATGTTCACGACCCGGGCCCGCTCGGCGACTTCCACGATAAGATCCGTCTGGCGGCACAGGAAAGCCGGAATTTGGATCACATCCAATATTTCCGCGGCCTTCTCGATTTCCTCGTGGCGATGGACATCGGAGAGCACGGGGATGTTCAGGTCATGTTTGATGTTTTTCAGAATTTCGATGCCCTGTTCAAAACCGGGGCCGCGATAGGCCGCTGATGACGTCCGGTTCGCCTTGTCAAAAGACGCCTTGAAAATAAAGGGAATGTCCATCTCACGGGCGAGATTTTTCAGGTAAAGGGCGATGGCCCTCGTCAGTTCCTCATGCTCAATGACACAGGGCCCGGCAATGAGCACCAGCGGCTGCCCATCCCCGACGGCAAGATTACCGACGGCTACAGTCCTCATCTTCTCTCCCCTTGGATCCACGATAGGGTCGCCTGAAGCAGCTCCATGCCGGCTAACCCCGCGGATGATATTTTTTGTGAATGTCCTTCAAATGCTCCCGCGTGACATGCGTGTAAATCTGCGTTGTCGATATATCCGCATGCCCCAGCATCATTTGAACCGATCGCAGATCCGCGCCCCCCTCAAGGAGATGGGAAGCGAAGGAATGCCGGAAGGTGTGGGGGTGGACTTTTTTCTGAAGCCCGGCCTGAACGGCATACTTTCGGACCAGTTTCCAGAACCCCTGGCGGGTCATCCCCTGCCCGGACTTGTTCAAAAAAAGAATGTTCGTCTGCGTTCCCCGGATATACTTCGGCCTGACATCGTTAAAGTAATTCCTCACCTTTTCATAAGCCGCCCGGCCGATTGGCACGATGCGCTCCTTGCTTCCCTTTCCCTGGACGACGAGATACCCCACCTGCCAATTGATGCTGTTGGTCGTCAATGACAGCAGTTCAGAAACCCGGAGGCCCGTGGCATAGATCAATTCCAGCATGGCGGTGTCCCGAACGGCGCTGTCCGTTCGGACTCCCGGCTGTGACAGCAATTGATCCATTTCCTCGTGACTCAGGGTATCTGGAAGGCGCATCCATACTTTGGCCAGTTCAATCTCCGCGACCGGATTCTGCTCGATTTTCTTCTCTCTCAGCAGAAATTTATAGAAACCCCGCAGCGCCGCGAGGCTTCTGTTCATGGAGTTGGCCGACAGGCCCCTCCGCTTTAATTCAGACAGGTAATAGATGACATCATCTGGACTGATTTCGTGAATTTCCTTGATGCCTCGTTCCTGGATCAGGCCGGTGTAACGGTTCAAGTCCCGGCTGTACGCTTCGAGCGTATTGTGCGAGGCGCCTTTTTCAACGACGAGAAAATTCAGATATTCATCTATAAGCTCAAAGTTCATGCCGGGCATAGAGCATTATCCTAAAATAATTTTTGTAAGTTGAGAGGCTTTATTAAGCTATTCCTGCAAAAAGGTCAATATGATAGTGGTTTTATCCTCTCCGCCGTCGTCGGATCCATTGGATATTTCACGGGGTTCTTTGAGGCATGCCTGTCCCCGACGACCGAAGTCCGTCTGACCTTCTGCTCCGGGGACGTCCGATCCCGCTGACAGATGTCGCCGTCATTTATGTGGACGGGGCAGCTCATCATCACCTATCCCGCTCATCATAGCCGCATGGCACCGGAATTGCACATTTTAGATGTTCCTTGATCAAGGGAACGATATCCTGCCAGGTTGCTGCCCATGGAAAAGAACAACAATGAATTGAACAAGAGGCAATTCTCGCGTGTTGACGCCTATATTCCCATTGCGTATCGTCTTGTTCCCCTGGAAGAACAGGACTATGTTCAAGCTGAAATTTTTGACCCGATCATCGTAGAAAGCTGCAGTCTGCCGGAAACTGAGGATCAGTCGCTTCAGGCCTGCTTGAACATCCTGAATGCCAAGCTGGATTCGGTCATTCATCTTCTTGCCTTGCGCAATGAGGGGTTTTCTTCTCTCCCGTCACGGTTGATCAACATCAGCGGCGCCGGCATCCGCCTTACAACTTCGGAAAGATTCGCTCAAGGGGACATGCTTGAAATAAAGACCTTTCTTTCGCCGCAGAAGCACCGGGCGCTTCGTCTTTACGGCAGAATCATCGCCCTTGATGAGCGGCCTGAGGGATACCAGATGTCCCTTTCATTCGTCAAGATGGACGACATGGTAAGAGATGAAATTGTAAAATTCGTTTTCGAACGGGAAAGGGAAATCCTTCGGGAAAAGCGGGGGAGATGACGTATTTTCGATGATCGCAGGTATAGGCATTGCCGTTGTGTTAATAGCTGTTATTGGTGGCTATCTCCTCGAGCACGGCAATCTTGCCGTTTTGATCCAGCCGGCTGAAATGCTGATCATCTTCGGCGCGGCAACAGGAGCTCTTCTGATCAGCTCCCCCTCAAAGGTCGTCAAAGCAGTTTTCAAGTCAGTGGCTCATATCTTCAAGGGCAGAACATTCGACAAGAAGGATTATACCGAGGCCTTGTTGCTGCTCAACGGCATCTTCTATAAAATCCGTCAGCAGGGTCTTGTGTCGATTGAATCCGATGTGGACAACCCCGGTGAAAGCAGCCTTTTTTCCCAATATCCATCGATACTGAAAAACAAACACGCTGTCGACCTGATCGCCGATACCCTCCGGACCGTCATGACGACCACCATTGCCCCTCATGAACTGGATGCGCTGATCGATCATGAACTGGACATACACTATGAGGAGATGATGCAGCCCGCTAAGAGTGTCAATTTTGTTGCGGATGCACTTCCCGGACTCGGCATCGTCGCGGCGGTTCTCGGTGTTGTTTTAACAATGGGCAAGATCAGCGAACCACCGGAAGTTCTGGGGAAATGCATTGGTGCCGCCCTGGTCGGTACGTTCCTTGGCGTGCTCATGTGCTACGGCTTTGTGGGCCCCATGGGCAAGAACATGGAGCACAGCGCCGGCGAAAACATCCTCTATTTAACGGTCTTAAAGGTAGCATTGCTGGCCTTCATCGGCGGTTCCGCCCCCAAAGTGGCCGTTGAATTCGGACGTCGCGTCATTCCCGCCGGAGACCGTCCAACCTTTGCAGAAATCGAAGAAGCCCTGCGGCAGCATAAGGGATGATCCCATGATGGACGAACAGCAGGTTATCATCATCCGGAAGAGAAAGAAACGCCACAACGAGGGGCATCACGGCGGATCCTGGAAGGTCGCCTATGCCGATTTTGTCACGGCGATGATGGCCTTTTTTCTCCTGCTGTGGCTACTCTCCATGGTGTCCCCTGAAAAAAGGATCGCCGTTGCGGAGTATTTCAAATCCTTCTCCGTCATGAAGGAAACCGGTTCTTCCTTTATGACCGGGTCTTCGCAGATTCTGGACAAGGCGGGCGGGGGAGCCAATTCCGTTCAGGACTACAAAAACATCAAGGACAGAATATCGCCGAAGGATCTGCAGCAGCGTTTGAAAAGCGCCATCGACATCAATCTGCAGTCCATCCGGGACCAGGTCATTATCAACATCGTCGATGGCGGATTAAAAATTCAGATCGTCGACAAAGAAGGCAGTTTGATGTTCCCCCTCGGCAGTTCAGAGCCTACGGCCAAGGCGAAGGAAATCCTGAAAATCGTTTCAGACAACATCAAGGAGGGCTCCAACAGGATTATCATCGAAGGCCACACCGACGCGGCCCCCTTCCAGAGTGCGCAGACAACAAACTGGGAGCTCTCAACATCGAGAGCCTCCGCTGCCCGAAGGGAGCTGGAAAAAAACTCCATTGATCCGGGCCGGATTGCCAAAGTGGTCGGTTACGCCGATCAGGAGCCATACATTCCCCTGAATCCCATGGACCCACGGAACCGGCGGATCAGCATCATTGTCATTCAGCCGAAATAAAGAATGCCGCAGACTGAAGAAGGTTGCGGCTCAACGGTGGGCGGCCGGCCTATGCCGGCGCGAAGAAGACCCCGTGCAGGGCATTGAAGGGGCGTTCAGCACATTTCCGGGAAAGTCAGCCGCGCCGCGCGCGGCTATCCACAAAGGACCTTCTTCGATAAGGACGAAGGCTCTACGACGGAGCGTTGTCAAGACAAAAATCCACGACGAAGGGCCCCTCTTCAATTTCAAAAGGAATGATGATGCTCGGCCCCCCCAGGACATGGACGATGGAGTGGCTCTTGCCGGCCACGACCGTTGGAATGGCCGCCGTAATATTCAACCCGTCCGCCTCCAGTTTCTTCCTGGCAACTCCGGAGATCATATTGGTAATCTCTCCGACGGCATCCTTGACGTCATTGTCTATCCCCGACATGGATTCCCCAAGCATGTTGGAGACTATCTTGACAATGCAGCCTTCGCTGAAGCTCAAACCCAGTGATCCTTTAAGATCACCGGTCAACCCGATGATGCCGGAAATATCTCCTTTTGCCACATTGTCCTTCTTCAGATAAGGCTTTCCCGGCTTCGGTTCCACAAATGCCATCGTCTTCAAGACATTCTCCGTCGCATCTAAAAAGGCATTGATAAATCGAACGTCCATTAAGGTATCCCCTTTTTTTCTTCAAGATGTACAGCGCAACGACCGTATCGACTCTATAAGCTCAGGGTCATCTCCCCCTAGAGAGTCTCCAGTATTTTTTCGATCTTCGTGTTGAGAACCTCGGCGGTAAAGGGCTTCACGATGTAATTGCTCACCCCGGCCTTGACGGCGGCGATCACATTGTCCTGAAGCGCTTCGGCTGTAACCATCAGGAAAGGCGTTTTGCTGAGTTCGCTGTCCGCCCGGACCGCCTTCAACAGCTCCAGGCCGCTCATGTTGGGCATGTTCCAGTCTGAGATAATGAAATCGACCTCGTTGTTTTTGAGAGTTCTCAGGGCAATGGCTCCATCTTCCGCCTCGATGATGTTTTCATACCCTACGGATTTCAAAAGATTCCTGATGACTTTTCTCATCGTCGTAAAATCGTCAACGATTAATATCTTGATGTTTTTGTCCATCATGTCCTCCGGTCTTGACGTTATTTATATTTCCGCGACGGCGAAAAAATTGTTATCGCGGAACACCTCCTTCTTTTTTCGACTTCTCAGCGTTCACTGAGCTCGAACAATCCTTCCGGATCGATGATTAACCCGATCTGGCCGTCCCCCATAATGGCCCCTCCGGAAATTCCATCGATATCCTTCAATCCGTCCCCGAGACTTTTAATGACGACTTCCGCCTTGCCGATAATCTGATCCACCAGAAGGCATTTTGAACTCGTGGCCCCTTCGACCACGATCAGGATGGCATCCCAGGGATTGACCTTCTCCGGCTCTATGTTGAAGAGATCGTATACTCGGACCAGCGGCATGAGCTGCCCCATCACATTGACCGTTTCCCCCTGCCCCATGATGTGATTATAGGCTTCCCGGGTCGGTCTGAGGGCCTGGCGGATCGCTGTCGTAGGCAGGATGAATCGTTCCTTGCCGACCTTGACGATCATTCCGTCGATGATGGCCATGGTCAGGGGAAATCGCGCAATGAAGGTCGTGCCTTTTCCCGGCGTGCTTTCGATTTCAATTTTGCCCCGCAGCTTTTCAACGGCCTGTCTTACAACATCCATGCCGACACCACGGCCGGACACATCCGTAACTTTCTCCGCCGTTGAGAACCCGGGCAGGAAGATCAGCCGGTATATTTCCTGGTCTGTAAGGCCCTCAACATTATTGACCACGTGATTCGCCAGGGCCTTTTTCAAGAGTTTATCCCTGTTCAAACCCCGTCCATCATCGGATATTTCAACGACAAAGTTCCCGCCCCGATGATAGGCCTTCAGCTGAATCAGCCCCTTTTCGGGCTTTCCGCATTGAAGCCTCTCTTCGGATGTCTCCAGACCGTGATCGACGGAGTTACGGATCATGTGAACCAGGGGATTATAAATTTCATCGACCATGTTCCGGTCCAGTTCCGTATCTTCACCTTCCATCTCGACCACGACATTTTTCCCGACATTCTTTGAGACATCCCGGGCCAGGCGCGCCATCCGCTGAAACGTCTGTTTAATCGGAATCATCCGGAGGCTTGTGGATACTTTCTGAAGGCCGGAAGCAATACGGAAGAGTTGGGCGATATTCCGGGTGAGGTTTTTATTGCCGTTTTCCTGATTGCTGATGTCCTGCTGGACCATCGTCTGCGTAATGACAAGCTCTCCGACCATATCAATGAGATCATCGAGTTTTCGGGTGTCAACCCTGATGGTGGACAACTCGGAGGCCTGCTCCGCCTGCTTTCTCAATGCCTGCGATACCTGCTTGGGCGTGACGGTTCCCTTTTGAATCAGGGCTTCCCCGATCTTCTTGTCGGGGTTGCTGGCTTTGATCTTCAGCCCCTCCTCAAGGGCCTCTTCGGAAATGGCCCCCTCCTCAATGAGAATTTCACCCAGTTTCTGAACCGAGCGCTCCGGTTCAATCCCTTTGTCGACATTCCGGATCCGCGTTTCGAGATCGGACAAATCGACATCCAGGGGGTTGTCGTTCCTGCCCTCCAGGGCCTCTTTCAAGCTGGAAATCATGCCTTTGAGGGCATCGGCTCCGGCAAGGACGACATCGATCAGTTGAGGCGTCACGCTGAGTTCCCCGTTTCTTGCCTTGTCCAGGAGGCTCTCCAGGTTATGCGACAGCCCCCGGATTTTTTCGAGATTCAAAAAACTTGCCACCCCCTTGATGGAATGAAAGGGGCGGAATATTGCGTTGATGTAGTCCTTGTCTTCCGGATTGTTTTCCAGATTCAAGATGTTGACTTCAATTTCTTCTATGTACTCCGTTCCTTCCGAGATGAAATCACGGAGCAGGGACTCATCCTGAATCAAAAACTGCTGTCCCGATGCCTCGGCGTCAGGTTTCTTCTCCTCCTGAGGTGGATCTGCCGACGGAGTTTCTGCGCCCGGTGCAGCGGCCTGTGCTTCAATCGCCCTCCCGGTGACAGCACCTGCCTGGTTGAGATAACTTTCGTATTCTTTTGTATAGCCTCCTGTTTTTTTGTATTCGTCCGCTATCTCCTGCAAAAGGGCTATTCCCCGTTCAAAGGTTGAAATCGCCTTCCCCTTGTCTGCGAGCGAATCCAGGATAACGCATTCAAGAATGACATTCATGCCCTTGGCCACATCCAGGACAGGCACAATCCCCAACTCCGCCGCCTCCCCGGTCAGACCCTCCAGGCTGTTGAGAAATTTTCCCGCTGTTGGAATATTCATATCCTGAGAATCAAGGAATAGAAAATCCGACGCGATAAGATCAATCGACTTCAGCAGTGTTTCAATATTCATGTCTACACCATCCTCACGATTTCATCAGCAATCTGATCAAGATGAACGATTTTATCAACCGCTCCCAGTTTTACGGCTTCTTTGGGCATTCCATAAACAACGCATGATTTTTCATTTTGAGCTATCGTACTGGCGCCCATCTGCTTCATTTCCAGCAGCCCTTCAGCTCCATCCGCACCCATTCCTGTCAAAATAACGCCGATGGCATTCGCACCGGCATATTTCGCGGTGGATTTGAATAAAATGTCAACCGCTGGTCTTTGATGGTGAACCATTGGCCCGGTTTTCACTTCAACGTAATATCTTGCGCCGCTTCGCCGCAAAATCATGTGATAGTTACCCGGCGCGATGAGCGCCGTCCCCGGAGTCACCGAATCATTGTTCCTGGCCTCCTTGACGGTAACATGGCACAGGCCGTTCAACCGTTCGGCAAAAGCGGAAGTGAAATTCGCCGGCATATGCTGTACGACGAGAATTCCCGGCGAATTCGGGGGCATCTTTGAAAGGACACTTTTTAAAGCTTCCGTTCCCCCGGTCGAGGCGCCAATGGCAATCACCTTATTCGAAGTCTCTGCAAGGGCTTTGATGGATTCCTTGGAGCCCGGCCTATATTTTTCCCTCGTCTCACGTTTCTCGACCCTTATTTTCGATGCCGCCCGGATCTTTTCAACCAACTGCCCGCTCATGTCACCCACGGTATAGGAGCTTCCCGGTTTGGCGATGGCGTCGACAGCGCCGATTTCCATGGCCTCCAGGGTCAACTTGCCCCCCTTGGGCGTTAGAGAACTCACGATGATGGTGGGGATCGGGAAATGCTTCATCAGCTTTTTCAGAAATGTCAAACCATCCATCCTTGGCATCTCGATGTCCAGGGTAATGACATCCGGCTTCAGGGAAACGATTTTATCTCTGGCAACAAAGGGATCAGGCGCTGTCCCCACAATTTCGATGTCAGGATATTTTGAAAGTTCTTCCGAAAAAATTTTTCTGACGATTGCCGAGTCGTCGACAATCATAACCTTGATTTTATTCATACCTACCTGCCTTGACGATCATAGGGATACCAGTCACTGCTTCGAAGTGTACCGACCTTGTAAATCAGGGCTTCATTTTGAGCGGTATTGTAAACGATCTTACGGCCCAATCGACCTCCGACATCCTCGGATATCACTTTGATCCCGTGATGCCTCAGCACACGCCTCGCTATCTCTATGTTTCTGTGAGCAATCTCTTCCGCATCGAGCTCCTCTGCCTGGGCGCCTCCAAAAATCTGCGATCGCAGGTTCTTTTCACTGGCCCCTTCTTCAAGGAACATCCTGATCATATAGGGGATGGCCACATTGCCATAAAGGGCCGTCCCATGTTCTGAACCTTCAACGAAGGGATACAGGAAATTTGACATCCCCCCCTGCCGGCTTTCAGTGTCCCAGAGGGCTACAGCAACCGAGGAGCCGACAACCGTCGATATCAGGTAGGGCTCAGGGCTTAAAAAAATGTAACCCGGATAGAGGAAGTATTCACATGAAGGCTTTATTTCTTTTCCATCCGTCATTAAAACCGCTTTCCCCCGGTCAAGAGCGCTGCATCTGCAGCAGAACGCCCAGTGTTTCTCCGTCTGAATCAAAGACCGCCTGCCACAGATCGGCCTGGGGCTCCGAACAGGCAGGCATCAGATCGCCCTGATTATTTTTTTGACAGGTCGGAATGGAAAGGCTGAACACATTGCTGCTGTCATAGTTGCGCAGCAGATTCCCGCAGACCATGTTGGTCGCTTCCCGGGCGCAGTCCTCTCTCATGGAATCCGATACCTCCTCATCGGAGATGCTCAGCATGTTCTGCACCATGCATGAGACCAATCCATCCGTCAGGAACATCTTCATGGATCCC
>MVRU01000009.1 GCA_002067745.1 Syntrophus sp. PtaU1.Bin005 | reverse complement strand
GCTGTCGGATCTGCCTGTCGATGTTGCAAATGAAAACTCCCTTTCCCAGGTGGTCATCAGCGGGGCCGTCGAGGCCTTGCCTGACGCAGAGAAGCGGTTATCCGAGCGGTTTGCCGATCCGTCGTTCCGCGTCGTTGCACTGCGTGTCAGCGCCCCTTTTCACAGCCGGTTCATGAAAGCCATCGGCGAACCTTTCCAGCAGGTCCTGATCGCCACCGCATCTTCCTGGCAGCCCGAAAAGGCGGCAGCAGTGACTTCCAACTACACCGGAACCTACCACCGTCCAGAGGCGGATGCTATTTTAAACGCCCTCGTTTTACAACTGAGTTCCGCCGTTCGTTGGATCGATAACATGAGAGCGTTGTCTTCCACAACCAAAACCGTCTATGAAATCGGACCCGGCAGACCGCTGAGGGACTTTTTCAAGACCATCGGCGTCTCCTGCTCTTCCATCACGGCCCTTTCCGCGGCCCAACGCCTCTTTCGTAACGCCGACAAAGCATCGAACCTTTAAACCCGTTTATTTCTCAAGAAAGGATAAGCTATGGATCTAAGCCTGAACGAAACTCAGCAGATGTACGTGAACACGGTCTCGCGATTTGTCAAGAACGAGATTCTTCCCCACGCCCTTGAGATGGACCGGAAGCACGTGTTCCCAGTGGATTTGCTTAAACAGGTCTGGGATATGGGCATCATGAATATCTCCGTCCCGGAATCCATCAAGGGGTACCATGTCGATGTGGTATCAGCCGCCTTGATCATCCGGGAACTTTCCTATGGCGATTCCGGCCTTGCAACGTCCGCCATGTGCAATGACCTGGCGAACGTCGTTATTGCCCAGCACGGATCGGAAGCTCAGCAGCAGGCCTATCTGAAGCCCTTTGTCGATGCCCCGCTGCTCTCGGCCTTCTGCCTGACGGAACCGGCCGCAGGTTCGGACAACCTTTCCATGACCTCCTATATTTCAAAGCGGGAAGACGGCAGGTATGTCCTCAACGGGTCGAAGTGTTTCATCACCAATGCCACCTATGCCTCTCAATTCACCGTTTTCTGCAAGGTGGGAAAACCTTCCAGCCAATTGATGGCCTGTGCGATCATCCCCGTTCCTCCCCTTCCCCTCGACGCGGCGTCCCCCATTGACGGGGTTCGGGAAATTCAGCTGCCCACAGGCGGAAAGATCATAGTCGGCAAACCGGAAGACAAACTTGGGCAGCGCCTGTCCAACACAGCCGGCGTGACCTTCGAGGATGTTCTGCTCGAACCCGGCCAAATTATCGGAGATCGCCGGTTGGGCTTCAAGTACGTGATCGACGTCCTGGATTTCGCCCGTCCCATGATTGCAGCCATCGGAGTCGGAGTGGCAAAAAGGGCCTTTGATCTGACCCTGTCGTATGCGAAGGAGCGCAAACTCTTCGGCCAGAGGCTCTGTGACATCCCGGTCGCCAGGCAGACCCTTGTCTCGATGTGGAAAAAGGTTGAACTTTCCGAATTGGCTCTGTTAAAATCCGCCATCAAAATCATGGAAGACGCGCCCGATAAAGGGATTTATTCGTCCCTCGCGAAAAACATGGCCGCGGAAACCGCTCTTTTCTGCTGCAACGAGGGGCTGCACCTGCACGGCGGCTACGGGTTCACCAATGAGTATGAGATTTCCAAACTCGTTCGTGATGTGCACATCATTGATATTTATGAGGGCACCCGCGAGGTTCAGGATATGATCATCGGGCGGGAACTGGTATGAGATAATTATGCTATATCTTCACGGCTTAGGTCATTTTCATCCTGAAAATGTCATCAGCAATGCTTTTCTGGAAGAACTGGACATCGGTACGAACGAAGAATGGATCATGGAGCGGGTCGGCATTGCGGCCCGCCGGACGGTCATGTCCCTCGATTATATCCGCTCCACAAAAAATGTGGATCCACGGGCGGCGATAGAGGCCTCTGACTACAATAACGCACAGATCGCCGCCTTCGCGGCGCAGATGGCCCTCGAACGCGCCGGGCTTTCTCCCGGCGATATCGGGATGGTGATTTCGGGAAGTTCCGCTTCGGATCATCTGACACCGGCGGAGGCATCGACCGTCGCCGCGGAACTGAACATCGACGTCCCCTGCTTCGACGTGAATTCGGCCTGCAGCAGCTTCGGGATGGATATTCACGTCCTGGACATGATGAAACCGGAGACTCTTCCCCCTTTCGTACTGATCGTCAATCCGGAAACCATGACCCGGAGCGTGGATTACTCGGATCGCGCCGTCGCCGTTCTCTTCGGCGATGGAGCCGCAGCGGCGGTGGTTTCAACGCGGGAGTCCTCCGGGGCCGTCTTTCTCTCCAGTTTCTGTGATTCGAAGCCCACAGCCTGGGAAAAGGTAGTTATTCCCCGGATGGGTTATTTTCGCCAGGATGGGCATGCGGTTCAGGGGTTCGCCATCCGCAAGACGACGGACTCCATCCGGGCGTTGCAGTCCGTTTACCCGGTCAACCGCTTTGTCGGCCATCAGGCCAATCTCGGGATGCTCCGCACCGCCTGCGAGCGCACTGGCATTTTGGAGGAGCAGCACTGGCACAATGTTGAATATTTTGGCAACACAGGCTGCTCCGGCGCTCCTGCTGTTCTGAGCCAGCACTGGAACGACTTTTCCCCCGGCGACCACGTGGCGGTCTGCGTTGTGGGGGGCGGTCTGACATGGGTGCATACCCTATTGAAAATTGAGGATCAATTATGACCTATGAGGAGTTTCGCGAACGCGGCAGCTTCAGCCTTGAAGATCTGCTGGCCTTTGCTTACGGTAATCTCGTGGAAAATCGCCCCGAAGGCTTTGACGCCCGCCTTCCTGCGCCCCCCTTTCTCATGATGGATCGGATTCTGACGATCACCCACGACGGTCGTCAAGGCCGCATTGTGGCGGAACAGGATATTCGCCTTGACGCGTGGTATTTTCAGTGTCATTTCTCCGGGGATCCTATCCAGCCGGGTTGTCTTTGTGTCGATGCCGTCTGGCAGTTGCTCGGGTTTTACTGTGTCTGGCGCGGGGCCCTCGGGGCGGGTAGGGCGCTCGGCTGCCAAAACGTTTCCTTCAACGGCCAGATTCGTCCGTATAACCGCTGCGTCCGCTACGAAGTGGATATCCGCCGCTTTTCCCAGTTGAAAGATTCCGGTTCCAGCGTGGTTATCGGCGATGCGAAAGTCTTTGTCGACAACGAATTGATCACGGAGATCAACAAGGCCCAGTCCGGTGTTTTCAGCGGCATCGTTTACCCGGATTATCCCAAGCACTCCCGCAATTCGACGGGAGGAATCATCAGGAGCTAATCATGAGTTCGAATAAACCAGTGGCGATAGTGACGGGGGGCGGTACGGGCATCGGCGCCGCCTGTTCCAGGGTTCTTTCCCGGGAAGGTTTCCGGGTGGGAATCAATTATATCGATATCGTTGAAGAGCAGGCCAAGGCCGTTCTTGCGGAGATTGAAGACGGATTTCTTCTCAAGGCCGACCTCACGGATGCCGGCCAGGTCGAGTCCATGCTTGCCGAAATCAAGGAGCAGGCCGGCCGTGTCGATGTGCTTCTCAATGCCGCAGGCATTTCCATCAACAAGGACATCAACAGTATGACGCTGGAGGATTTCGATCTGCAGCGGGCCATCGTCCGGGGAAGCTGGTATCTGACCAAACGGATTCTGCGGCTTTTCATGCTCCGGAAAAACAGCGGTCGCATCATCAACATCTCCAGCGTCGTCGGCCATACCGGGAACAGCGGGCAAATTCCCTACACGATGGAAAAAGCCGCCCTGGACGCCTTTACGAAGTCGCTCTGCAAGGAACTGACGGGAAGAAACATCCTGGTGAATTCCATTGCGCCGGGATTCATTGACACCCCGATGACCCAGAATCTGCCCGAGGAAGTCAAAAAGCGCATCCTGGACAGCATCCCCCTGGGGCGTCTCGGCTCTCCGGAGGAGATCGCCGATGTGGTTTCCTTCCTCGCCTGCCGGGCCTCCTATATTTCAGGGACGGTGATTCATGTCAACGGAGGCCTTTATGGGGGCTGATCGAAAAACCATGGATCTCGTGCTGAAGGCGGTTCCCCAGCAATACCCCTTCCGGTTCATCGATGAGATCATCGAGCTCGACGAGAATCACATCGTCGGCGCATACCGTTATCGCGAGGACGAGTATTTCTATACGGGACACTTTCCTGACCGTCCGATTACCCCGGGAGTGATTCTGATTGAAACGATGGCCCAGACCGGCGTCGTGGCTTTCGGGCTTTATCTGACAATGCAGCAGAAGCACAATTCTCTTGAAGAGACCAGACAATTGACAACCCTTTTTACGTTTGTAGAAAGTGTCGAATTCAATAATATTGTATCGCCCGGCGAACGGGTGGTCATCCGTGGTGAAAAAATATATTTCCGGAGAGGAAGCCTTAAAACAAAGATCAGTATGGAACGGGAAAACGGTGAAAATATCTGTTTTGGTGTACTAGCCGGGGCGGGGGTTATGTTGCATGAAACGTAGAGTCGTTATTACAGGAATGGGTGTCCTTGCACCCAACGGTCATGGTCTGGAGGAATATGAAGCGGCCCTTCGTGAAGGACGGTCCGGGATTCGCTATATTCCGGAGTTGAAGGAGCTCAATTTTGCCTGTCAGGTCGGTGGAATCCCGCAGGGTGTCGAGGCGATACGGGAGCGATATTTCGTCCCGGAACAGCTGATTTCGATGAATGAGAATATCAGCTACGCAGCAATCTCAGCGGTTGATGCCTGGAGGGATGCCGGGCTGACCGTCCCTTCATTCGATTCCGATGAGGTGGACTGGGATTCGGGCATTATCGTCGGTTCCGGCATCGGGGGGATGGACACCATCGCCAATATCGTGGTTCCCATGGTCAATGCGGGAAAAGTGAAGCGGATGGGCAGCAGCATTGTCGAACAGGTCATGAACAGCGGGACCAGTGCGCGTGTCGGCGGACTGCTGGCCCTGGGAAACCAGGTGACCTCCAACTCCTCGGCGTGCAGCACCGGCAATGAAGCCATTTTTGATGCCATGACGCGGATTCGGGCCGGATTGGCCAAGCGCATGCTGGCCGGCGGCACGGAAGGCGCCTCACCCCATATCTGGGCGGGCTTCGATGCCATGCGGGTGCTCTCCAAAAAATCGAATGACCGCCCCGAAGAGGCATCGCGGCCGATGAGCGCATCAGCCGGCGGATTTATTCCAGGATCCGGGGGGGCCCTTCTTCTTCTCGAGGACCTGGAAACGGCTCAGGCCCGCGGCGCCCGCATTTACGCGGAGCTGCTCGGAGGGCACGTCAATTGCGGCGGACACCGAATGGGGGGCTCTATGACCGCCCCCAATCCGACAGGGGTCAAGAGGTGCATCCTTGCAGCCATCGCCGACGCGGGGATTTCGGCTCAGGACATCGAGGCCATCAACGGCCACCTGACGGCCACCTTCGCTGACCCCTACGAGGTGAAGAACTGGACCGGAGCGTTAGAACGCGGTCCGGAAAATTTCCCCTACATCCAGTCAACAAAGTCCATGGTCGGTCATTGCCTTGGTGCAGCCGGGGCCATTGAGTGCGTTGCCGTTGTGCTGGAGCTCTACAAGGGGTTTCTCCATCCCTCCATCAACTGCGAGGATGTCCATCCGGAGATTACCGCTTTTTCCAAAAGCATTCCGCATCAGACGGTGGAGTGCCCGGATTTGAAAATTATCGCCAAAGCCGGCTTCGGATTTGGCGATGTGAACAGTTGCCTGATTTTTAAGAAATGGGAAGAATAAAAACAAATAAGAGCATTGAAAAGGAGCATTAAAATGGACGAAAAAAAGATTTTTGAAGAGTTGATCAACATCCTGAGGCTTTACGCCAAGGACCCCGCCCTTCTGGAAACGGCGACAAAAGATACCCACATTCTCAACGACCTCAAAGTCAATTCCGCGCGTCTTGTGGACGTCATCATCAAATGTGAGGATGTCTTTGGAATAGAGATCGATGACGACGATGCCGACAAAATCCGGACCATCGGAAATGCAATCGAAGTGGTTCAAAGCAAACTGGCTTAAGGGTTCTTCATGAAGAAAGCGGGAAATAATTCTCTCAGACTGCAATATGCTCTCGGCAGAATCGCCGTTTTTATTGTCGGTCCATTGATATATCTTGCCATACGCCTTGCGGGTTACCGAATCCGGGACATCCGCAGGATCCGCCATAAATGCCACGAGCTCTTCAAAATCCATGAAGGGCCGTGGATCATTTGTGCGAATCATCTGACGATGATCGATTCCGCCATTCTGACCTATGCCATCGCGCCGTTGTACCGTTTTCTTCTGAGCTATCAGACGCTCCCCTGGAACGTTCCGGAGCGGGCGAATTTCCAACGGAATCTCTTTCTCACGGTTGTCTGTTATCTTACAAAGTGCATTCCGATCAGCCGCGGAGCCGGTCGCCAGGAGGTCCAGTCCACACTCGACCAATGTCTTGCCGTATTGAACAGCAAGCAGAATGTCATGATTTTCCCGGAAGGGGGCCGTTCCCGGATCGGCCATGTGGACACGGAGAATTTTTCCTACGGGATTGGTCAGTTGATCGACTGCTGCAGGGAGTGCAAAGTGCTTTGCCTATACCTCCGGGGAGATCATCAGGATCAATACAGCAATCTGCCCCGGTGGGGAGAAAAGTTTTCCGTGCTGGTCGATGTCATTGAACCGGCACCAACGGAATTGAGCGGCCGCAGGGCGCACCGTCACTACGCGGCTCAATGCATACAGAAACTCGCCCATATGGAGGAACAGCATTTTGCCTCATGTCGGCAACGACATCGTGGATCTGACCCAATCCACTGCAAAAAAGAAGAGCAGAAATATTCGTTTCCTCAACCGCGTCTTCACGCCTGATGAACAGGACTTCATCCTGTCCTCATCCGCCTTCCCGGAACTGAGGCTCTGGTGCTGCTGGGCGGCCAAGGAAGCGGCTTACAAAGCCATCAGCAAGGCCTGTCCTGACATACCAGCCATCCCGAAGCTCTTTCCGGTCTCCATAGACCCTGAAGGCCATGAAGATTCCGGAACGGAATCTCCGGACATCCAGGGCCTTTTCTTTCCACGTCTGTCTGCAGGTTCCGTCTTGACGCCCGCTGGGAGGTGCTGGATCCGGATTGAATACCGCCATACCTACCTCCACTGCCTTGCCTTTACTCACGCTCCGGATACCCTGAGCGTTTTCCGTCATGTTCACTACCTTTCTTCATCCCTTCAGGGGGGGCGCGCTCCCGATACCGAGGCCGGCCGGCTGGCGGCAAGGTTCTATCTTGCGGGACTGCTTTCCGAGCATTTCGAGGACCTGGAGATTGTCCGGCAGCAGAAGGGATCTTCAGCGGCACCGCCCCGGGTCTTCTGCCGGGGCCGGCTCCTTGATGTTGACATCAGCCTGAGTCATGACGGGTTGTTTCTGGCCCATGCCTGCCTCCTGCAACCTTCCGTTCCCTGATTTGAAAGGCCTTCGTTTTGGGATTTGCACTCCTTGCCTTCCTATGGTAGTTTTTCCGGAAATGCATGTTTTGCCTGAGGGCATGTAAAGACGAGGAATCATCACCACGGCACCCTGGATTGCGGAAATTCAATGGTTACTTTTATTGAAGGCATAGGCACAAGGACGTTAAAGCTTTGCCGTTCCGCATTCGAAACGCTTTTTTTTACCTGGCAGGTCATCCTTCATCTCCTTGACCTCAAGACGTACAATAAGGCCACTCAACTGGTCATCATCACGCAGCTGTATTTTACGGCCGTACAGATACTGCCCCTGTTCATCTATATTTCCGCCCTGATGGGCCTGTTTCTGATGGGGATCGTCCTTGACTCCATCAAACAGATGGGGATGGCGGGGAATCTGGGTAATATTCTGATGGGCTTCATCTTCACGGAGGTGTGCCCCTTTATGACCGTGCTCCTGCTGGCGTTGCGCTCCGGGGCGGCGCTCAACACGGAGGTGGCGGTCATGAAGGTCAGCAAGGAATTGGATGCGCTGAATGTCTTTAGAATCGACGCCTTCGATTATATCGTTGTCCCCAGAATTTTGAGCGGAATCATTTCCGTCGTTCTTCTCAACGGCATTTTCACCCTCGTGCTTCTGGCGAGCGGGGCCCTGTTTTCGCGGATGATTTTCGGTCTGGCATTCGATGCCTACATCCGGATTCTGGTTGTATCCGCCGACTTTTCGGACCTGGTGATCCTGATCCTGAAATGCGCAACCTTCGGATTTTTTATCACCCTGCTTCCGATTCGATACGGTTTGACGGCATCGAATGAATTGTCCAGCATTCCCATAGCCGTTTTGACCGGTATGAATAACGTATTTATAGCCATCGTCGTCATTGAGGTCCTGTCATTAATCCTAAGCTCCATTTAATATTATTTGAAGATGAGAATCGCCTTGACGAGGCCCTTTCGGATTTGAAGGAGAGGCATCCGGAGAACCTCGGGCTTGTTTCAACGGACATTCCCCTGATTTCCAACTTGAATGTGTGGCTGAATATTGCTCTAATACGGCTTTACCATCTCAGCGAAAGCAGGCTGCAGGCGAAGAGGGTCGTCGTGGGTCTTCTGAACCGTTTTCAGAAGCGGGAGATCGCCGGTTTGCGAATTGCGGCGCTGGATCACTGGGAACGCTACCTGGTCAAACTGCTGCGGGCGGCGATGGTCCAGGATGCCCTGATCGTCATTGACCGGCCCTTTCGTCTCGTGCCTGATCTGCCCGATGCGGAACTGATCGAGAACAGTCTGACCCGGATCGATGACCTTTATTTCTCCTGCAGGATTTTGGATTATTCATGGAATCGCGACCGCTATAGGATAAAAGATGTTTCGGAGTCTTGAATACAAGGTCGGGCTGTTCATCCTGATCACCTCGGTGCTGATTGTTTCCGCCATCGGTTATGTGGCCTACAAGAAGGATGTTTTTTCCCGGGTGGACACGTACACACTGGCCTCCTTTTCCGGTGAAGATCTGACGGAGGGTATGCCGGTCCTCCTGTCAGGCTACAAGATCGGCAGAGTGCATGCCCTGGAACTCGGCGATGACGGGCGCATCCTGATCCGGATCAAAATTCTCCACCGGCATGCGAAATGGCTTCGGCGGGACAGCGTGTTTATCATCAACAAGCCGCTGATCGGCGATCCGCGCATCGTACTTTCCACGGGGAAAATGAGCAGTCCCCCCCTGTCCACGGAAGCGATCAAGGAAGTTGTGGTGGCCAATGACATCAACACAACCATCAAGAAACTGGAACCGGTCGTGGAGCGGCTGAACCGGATCACCATCAATATCGAAACCCTGACGGCGAACCTGGTCGACCCGAAGGGAAACGTGAATCAGATTCTGCGTCACACGGAAACACTGGCCGAGCGGCTGGCCCGCACGGATTCCCTTCTTGATCTTGCCTTGGGCAACCCGGATACGGTGTCCGCCGTACAGGAAGCACTCAAAAATACAGAGGAAATAACCACGGAGATGACCCGCATTTTAAAGACGGTGGATGCCATGGCTGTAAAATCGGATGAAGCCCTTTACGGCAAGGACGGAATTTTCCCATCCATGCGAACGCTCCTGGTGGATCTTGTGGGCAAGCTGGCCAAACTGGATCAGTTCGTTATCCATGTAAACAACGTGGGCGCCAACGTGGACGCATCGACAAAGGATCTCGGAGTGCTGCGCAGGGACATCGATGAAACGATCAGCACGATCAACAGTCTTGTCAAGGAGTTGGACAGGAAAATCCCCTTCAGGAAGGAGCCCAGGATAAAACTGCCGTGAAACGATACCTGGCTTTCATGTGTGGCTGTCTGCTTCTGTTATGCGGATGCGCCGGGAAATCCGTCCCGGAATGGAGAACGGCCAGCTTTTCCCATCTGGAACGATACAAGAGCGATTTTCTGTCGGGAAAGGACACAACGGCTGAATTTCACTTTCAAAAGGCCATTGAGGAAATTAAAAGAAGCGGCGATTTATCGCTGCTTATGACGGCTTACCTGACCCGGTCTGCGCTCCGGATCGCTGTCCTTGAAACGTCCGACCACCGGGAATATCTCGAAATCGCAAAAGCCGATCCGGCCGGTGCCGATCGTCAAAAAAACTATTATCTCTTATTGGCGGGGAGCTTCGACTCGCTCCAGAGAGAGCACCTTCCGCCCTCCTATCAGGACCTTGCCGCAGCCCTGGAGAGGGGAGACAGGGAGGAGATCTCCGGGTCGGTTCACAGAATCCGCGATGATCTCTCCCGGCTGATCGCCACGGGGCTGGCGGTCCGCTATCGAGGGGAGGACGAAGCCCTGCTGACCGGTGCAGTGGACCTCGCTTCCGTTCATGGCTGGAGGAGGCCCCTGCTGATTTATCTTGACCGCCTGAAATCGTTTTACCGGAGCCGGTCGGACATGGAAAAAGAAGAGAAAATCCGCCGGAAGATTGAATTGCTCTCAAGCCGGTCAGGCATGTGGAGCAAGCCGGGTCCAGCTTGTTGCATTCCAGAAATGCCCGGTGGCGTCGACAAGGCTTTCTGGAGTCAAGGCACCGCATTTCAGGGCAAAATAGCGATGAAAGGCCAGGCAGGGCGTTAATTCCGGATGGAACACGGTGACGAGTACCCGGTCGTTTTCCGCGGCAGCGATATAGTCCTCAAATTGCAGGAGGACCTTGACATCGCGTCCAACGCCGACGATCTTCGGAGCCCGGATGAAGGTGAGGGGGATGGCGTCCGGAGAGACCTCGGGAATTGAAGCTTCGCGATAAAAACTGTCCAGCTGCGAACCGAAACCGTTCCGTTCAATGGCCATGTCAATCAGCCCGAGATGAGGCTTTTCTCCCAGAACGCGGGTTGCCAGGAGAATCGCACCGGCACAGGTCCCCCAGATGTTCATGCCCCGATGAAAGGCAGCCAGCAAAGCCTCTTCCATTCCGAAGATCCGCATCAGCCGGGAAAGGCAGGTGCTCTCCCCACCTGGGAGGATCAACCCCGCAATATCTTCAAAATCACCGGATTCTTTGACTCTTTTTCCGGTTATTCCCAGACGCTCCAGATGGTCCAGATGCTCGCAAACCCCTCCCTGAAGATCAAGAACACCGATTCTGTTTTGTAACAATGCTTCGCTGCAGATCATCGTGAAAAAAAACTTTTGATTTACCAGCCCCGCGTCGCCAGGATCTGATCCTCGGGTATTTGAGCGATTTCAAGCCCGGGCATGGCATCGCCCAGGTCCATGGAGGCCTCCAGGACCTTTGCCGGATCGTTGAAGTAGGCCGTCGCCTTGACAATGGCACGGGCGCGCCTGGCAGGATCCGAAGATTTGAAGATGCCCGACCCCACAAAGATGCCGTCGCAGCCTAGCTGCATCATCAAAGCGGCATCAGCCGGCGTTGCAATCCCTCCCGCGGCAAAATTCACGACGGGGAGGCGTTTGAGTGTCCGGACCTGAAGGGCAAGCTCATGGGGAATCCCGTTGTTCTTTGCAAAAGCCGTAACCTCTTCAACCGGCATGCTGGCCAGTTGCCTCGTTTCTCGATTCATGGTCCTCATGTGGCGAACCGCTTCCACAACGTTTCCCGTACCGGCTTCACCCTTCGTTCGAATCATGGCCGCGCCTTCGGCGATCCGCCGGAGCGCCTCGCCGAGATTTCGAGCACCGCAGACAAAGGGGATGGAAAACCTGGTTTTGTCGATGTGGCACTCCTCGTCAGCGGGTGTAAGAACCTCGCTTTCATCAATATAATCAATCTTGAGAGCTTCCAGGATCTGCGCCTCCACAAAGTGACCGATCCGGGCCTTTGCCATGACCGGAATTGAAACGGACTTCTTGATTTCGGAGATCATGGCTGGATCGGACATTCTTGCCACCCCGCCCTGCGCGCGAATGTCCGCCGGTACGCGCTCCAGGGCCATGACCGCCACAGCCCCCGCCTCTTCTGCGATCTTAGCCTGTTCAACATTGGTAACGTCCATGATGACGCCGCCTTTAAGCATTTGTGCCAGTTGAACATTGAGTTCATATCTTTTTGTGTCCACGATAGGTTACCTCTCCAGTTCCCGGGAATTCCAGGATATAAAGTGATTTGATTTTTATGATGATTTTGGGAATACGTCAAGAGTAAAAGCAAAATGAAAGAATTTCGAACCGGAAAGAATCCGACATTCCCATTCCGGCCCGGGGAGCGGCGGCTGCCGGCATCTTCCCCATTCCGGGATGGGCTTCACCAAAACATCCGCATTTTAACGCCCTGAGAATCCAGGTATGTCTTTATGTCCCGTATTGTATAACTGTGATAATGAACCATGGACGCAATCAGTGCCGCATCGGCTCTGCCACGGGTCAAAACGTCGCAAAGATGCTCGGGGTTGCCCGCCCCGCCGGAAGCGATAACCGGAATGCGCACATTTGATGAAATCAGGGACGTCAGATAGATCTCGTAACCTTCCCGGGTGCCGTCTGCATCAATGGAATTAAGGCATATTTCTCCGGCACCGAGGCTCTCGGCCCTTCTGGCCCACGCCAGGGCGTCAATCCCTGTAAAAATGCGGCCCCCGTGAATGACCATCTCGTAACCCGATGGAATGGATGACGATGCATCGACTTTTTTAACGTCCATACCCAGAACGATGCATTGTGAGCCGAAGGCTTTGGCCCCCTCACTGATGAGAAGAGGATTTTTGATGGCTTCCGAATTGACGCTGATCTTCTCAGCTCCCGCCAGGATCACGCGCCTCATGTCTTCGACCGTCCGGATTCCTCCGCCTACGGAGAAGGGGATCATGATGACCTCCGCCACCTGGCGGACAAGATCGATCATGATGTCCCGACTGTCTGCCGATGCGGTGATGTCATAAAAGACAAGTTCATCCGCCCCCTCTTCATAGTACCGGCGGGCCGCCTCAACAGGGTCTCCGATATCAATATTATCCTTGAATTTTATCCCCTTGGTCAATTGGCCGGCGCGGACGTCAAGACAGGGGATGATCCGTTTACTCAGCATCCGTTCCTCTCCATCCACAAAAATTCTCGAGGATCGCCAACCCGGGCCTTCCGCTCTTCTCCGGGTGAAACTGCACCGCAACGACATTTGCCGCCCCGACCGCGGAGGGAAATTCGATTCCGTAAGAAGTTGTTCCCAGGACATATTCTTCTGAATCCGGACGGGGAAAGAACGAATGCACAAAGTAAAATTCCGCATGGTCCGATATTCCGCGGAAAACGGGATGGTTTGTTCGAAAGGACACGGAATTCCACCCCATGTGGGGTATTTTCAGCAGGGCGCCGCTGCTCATCAGATCCTCGGGAAAACGTTTAACCGTGCCGGGGAGAATCCCCAAACAGGGGGTCGTGTTTTCTTCGCTGAAGTCGAAGATAATCTGAGTTCCGAGACAAATCCCCAGCAGGGGTTTCCCCTCCCGGGCGAGTTGGATAATGACCCGGTCCAGCCCTGTCCGCTTTAAATGGAACATGGCATCCCCCGCCGCACCGACTCCCGGAAAAATAACGTGGGAGGCGCTGCACAGCGTTTCATAATCCTTTGTAACGACGCACTCCTGCTTTAACCACTTGAGGGCGCGGAACACACTGGTCAAATTTCCTGCCTGGTAATCAATGATCGCGATCATAAATTCATCTGAAGGGGCCTCGCCATACTTCCCTCGTCAAAGCCGGGCAATGTCCTGTCTCCGATGTAAAAAGCCTCGCCTGACACGGAAGCCAGGCAAGGCTTTCACACTTCTCAATTGGTGCTGCTTTCCTCTATGCGAATCTTGACTCTTCTCTTCTACACCGCGCAATCGTTACGCAGGCTGAAAGACATAGGTCAGCTGCCCGTTGCTTGTCTTGGCTGGCTTGGCCGCCATCTCCATACCGACCTTCAGGGAGTCATCAGGATTGGAGACCGCCGGGTCGATGCGCCCGAACACCTTGTAATCGCCGTAATCTACGAGGGCGATGGTGTAGGGCAGTTCATCCGTGAAGCCCGTCGGCCCGTAGCGAAGCGTGCTGAAAGATACCAGCTTTCCCTTGCCGGTGACTTCAAACCAATCCATATTGCTGGACAGAGACTTGTAACACTGAGCGCGTGGTGGGAAAAATTTCTGGCCGCAATCCTTGCAGACTGTTCCCATGATCTTTCCCTGTTCCAGGTAATCAATAAAATCGTTGACCTGCGTTACACCTGTGAAGCTTACCGTCCCAAATTTACTGAAGCGAACATCTTTATCTTTAGCCATGATTATTCTCTCCCAAAAATAGTCACACTACCGTACAAGCCGACACCACCGATGTTATGAACCAGACCGAACATCGGATCCTTCACCTGAATATTATCAGCCTCATCCCTCAGCTGACGAACGATGGTCCGAACCTGCGAACCACCCGTTGCTCCGATGGGATGCCCCTTGGAAAGAAGACCGCCGTCGATGTTGACGGGGATGCTTCCCTCTTTATAGGTCTCTTTGGCACGGACCAATTCAGGACCGCCGCCCGCCTCTGCAAAACCGAGGTTTTCAATGGCCATCATTTCGGCAATGGTAAAGCAGTCATGGACTTCAGCAACATCGATATGCTTCGGCGTAATGCCGGCCATTTTGTAAGCCTGCTTACCCGCTTCAATGCCAACCGCCAACCCGCTCAAAGATTCACGCCCGACCATGTTGACCGAGGCCGAAGCGGCGCCGACGCCGAGAATCCAGACAGGCTTCTTGCAGAATCTCTTCGCCTTCTCTTCGTTGGCGACGATGATGCAGGAACTGCCGTCGGCGTTTGCGCAGCAGTCTCCCACGCGCAGAGGGCTGGCGACCGGTCCGCCCATCTTCTGGGGATCGAGGAAATCTTCATGGGCCACTGGTTTCCGATAAACGGCGCGGTCATTCAGAACACCGTAAGTTGCTGATTTCACACGGATATTTGCGAGATCTTCCGGTTTTGTTCCGTATCTTGCGAAGTGAGCCTGGGCATGAAGGGCATAGTAGGCAGGCATCATTGTGCCGAAGGTCGATTCCCACTGAATGTCGGCGCCCCGGCCCATTCTTTCCTGGGACTCATTGGAGGTCAACTGGGACATGATCTGGAAGCCCAGAACCATAACGCAGTCATGGAGGCCGGATGCAACCAGGGAGTAAGCCAGCTTCAATCCCGTACTGCTGGATGAACAGAGGGTTTCAACATAGAAGGTCGGCTGGGGATTCAAACCCAGATATTCGGCTACAACACCAGCCGGGGATCTCTGCTTGTCATACTCGGGGGCGGAACACATGACCGTCGCGTCAACATCCGAGTTCTGTATATTTGCATCCTTCATTGCTTCACTATAAGCTTCAAACGCCAATTCCCTGATGGAACCGGGATAGCTTCGAACAAAGGTGCTTTGTCCTACGCCAATAACTGCAACTCGACTCATAAATTTCCTCCTGATCTTTTTGTTTAGTTCATCCCGTCACACAATTTTCATTGCCGGAGTAATGCTCAACAGCGGTTTTGCTACCACAAAATATCACAACTGTCAATTTATAAAAGCCAGCCTTTTGGCCTGGATTGGCCTGTCAACCTTGCCCGCAATTCCCTGCTCTTTCCGCCCGTCCTCTCCAATATTTTTCTTCCCTAAAAGCAGTCCTCCAGGGGCCATTTATCCGCTATTTCACGATGAGCGGACCAGTCTCCTCTCAAAGTCGCCACGGAGAGAGATTTCCTGATCAGAGAAGAGAAGGTCTTCCTGGGAACAAAACGGGCACCGAGGGAGGCGAGATGTGAGGTGTAAACCTGGCAGTCAATCAGGGTAAAATGAAGGTTTCCAAGCAGTTGCGCCAGAAATATCAACGCCGCCTTGGAGGCGTTTTTTTCCTTGGAAAACATGGATTCGCCGAAAAAGCAGCCTCCCAGGGAAACGCCGTACAGTCCCCCGGCCAGCTTTTCGCCGCACCAAACCTCCACGGAGTGCGCATAGCCAAGTTCATGAAGGATGCAATAGGCCTCCTCCATCCCGGCTGTAATCCATGTCCCATCCTGAGCCGGCCGGCCGACTGTTCCGCAGGCGGAAATCACGTCGTCAAAATGCTGGTCCAGGGTCATGGAAAACCGCTTCTGCTTCAGGACCTGCTTCATGCTTCGGGATATGACGATTTCCCGGGGGAAGAGAATAAAACGGGGATGGGGAGCCCACCAGAGGATGGGATCCCCATTGGAATACCAGGGAAAGATGCCCTGCCGATACGCCTCCAGAAGACGGTAGGGCGACAAATCACCGCCCACCGCCAAGAGGCCGTTTTCCATCGCCAGGGATACGGGGGGAAAGAGAATCTCTTTACCGAGCCGGAAGATCGGCATGGTCCTTCCGTTCGAGCTGTTCCTCCATCACCTTGACGACGACATCATCTTCGTCGATATCCGCATAGGCCTTGCCGCCCTGCTGCAGGCTGCCGAAAAGGACCTCGTCGACAAAGAACCGTTTGACCTTGTCCTGAATCAGTCGGGCAATCTCCCGGGCTCCGTATTCCGGGGAATAGCCCTTACGGGCCAGCCAGGCAAGGCAGGCCTCTGAAACCTCCAGTTCGACCTTCTTGTCCTGCAACTGTCTGTTGAAATCCCGGATTGCCTTCTCCACGATCTTCAACACCACCTCATCGGTCAGGGCATTGAAATTGATGACGGCATCGAGGCGGTTTCGGAACTCCGGCGAGAAGATGCGCTCGATTTCCACAAACACGGCATCCCGGTTGATTTCCTTTCCGCCGAAACCGATGGCCGGCTTTCCGATTTCCCGCGCACCGGCATTGGAGGTCATGAGAATAATGACATTGCGGAAATCGGCCTTTTTACCCGTGTTGTCCGTCAGGGTCGCGTAATCCATGATCTGGAGCAGGGTACTGAATATATCGCTGTGCGCCTTTTCAATTTCATCGAAGAGCAGCACGGAATGCGGAGATTTCCGGATGTCCTCGGTCAAAAGGCCGCCTTCTTCGTAACCCACATACCCCGGAGGTGCGCCGATCAACTTGGCGACCGTGTGCTTCTCCTGGTATTCACTCATGTCATACCGATGGAGCGGAATGCCCAGAGAGGAAGCCAACTGGCGGGCCAGCTCCGTCTTGCCCACACCCGTCGGGCCTACCAGCAGGAAGGAGCCCACAGGCTTGTCCGGCTCGCGGAAACCCGCCCTTGACCGCTTGATCGCTTCCACCAGCTGTTCGATGGCGGAATCCTGCCCGAAAATGGAGCTTTTCAGCTCGAGTTCAAGATCCCTCAATTTTTCAATTTCGGAGGAGGAAACGTTCTTCTCGGGAATCCGGGCTATCTTGGCGACGATCCGCTCCACATCATGCTGATCAATCACATGGCGGATATAATCAGCTGACGGCCGCATATTGGCGACGGCCCCTGCTTCGTCGATGACATCAATCGCCTTGTCCGGGAGCTTCCGGTCATTGATGAATTTTCCGGACAGCTCCGCGGCGGACCGCAGGGCCGCCTCCGTGTAATAGACGTGATGGTATTCCTCGTACTTGTCCTTCAGCCCTTTGAGGATCTGGAACGTCTCCTCAACGGTCGGCTCGGGAACCTCAATCTTCTGAAAACGCCGCGACAAAGCGCCGTCCTTCTCGAAATATTTTCGGTACTCGTCATACGTCGTAGAGCCGATGCACCGAAGATTTCCGTTGACCAGCGCCGGTTTGAGAATGTTGGAGGCATCCATGGAGCCGCCGGACACCGCACCTGCCCCCACGATGTTATGGATCTCATCGATAAACAGGATCACATTATCAAGTTTATTCAGTTCTGAAAGAACACGCTTCATCCGCTCTTCGAAGTCACCGCGGAATCGCGTCCCTGCCAGCAGGGCACCCATATCCAGGGCATAGATCCTGGCATGCTTCAACCGCCGGGGCACTTTTCCATGGATGATCATCTGGGCCAACCCTTCCGTCAGGGCCGTCTTCCCTACTCCCGGTTCACCCACATGAACCGGGTTATTCTTCAACCGCCTGCAGAGAACCTGGATGGTCCGATCCAGGATGTCCTCCCTGCCGATCAACGGATCCAGTTCACCGGCCATGGCCTTGGCGGTCAGGTCCGTCGTGAAGGCCTTGAGCACTTCGCTCTTCACCGTTTCCTGTTCGCGGCGGCCCGTCTCTCCGTCGGCCTTGGGATCTTCATGCTTCGGACCGTGCTCAAATTCCTTTTCCGGTATGGCCGGTATCCCGTGAGAAATATAATTCAGAAGCACAAGCCTGGTTATCCCCTCCTGGGCCAGAAAGTAGGAGGCGAAAGACTCCTTTTCCTCCAGAATGGAGACCAGGACATCCCCCAGATCCAGGACTTCTTTCTGCGACGACGAATTATGCCATACAGCCCTCTCGAGAACGCTCTGAAAACCCAGAGACTGAACGGCATCCGAATCATTCAGCTTTGCATGGGAATCATGAAGATGATGTTCCAGGGCGCTCTTTAAATGGCCCAGATTTCCCCCGCACCTCGCGATGATATCCCGCCCTTCATCAAAGAAAAGCGCGGCATAGAGCAGGTGTTCCGGGGTAATAAATTCATGGCGCCGTGATTTTGCTTCCGCATAGGCCGCCATGATAATTTGATTCAAGCTTTCACTAAGCCTCATTATTCTTACCTCTCGTTTTAAAACTTCCTGTGGCCGGGCCGGTCCCGGCCTTTCATCCGGCCAAACCGCCCGGCCGGATTTCTCCGGGGCCTCCTTTTCAGGCTTCGTCCATGCTGCACCTTAAAGGAAACTCCCTCTGCCTGGACATGCAATGAACCCGGGCAATTTTCGTAGATGCAATGTCATAGGTGTAAATTCCGCAGACGCCCAGACCCTTCCTGTGCACATCCAGCATGATCCTCGTCGCCTCTGCGGCTGATTTGTGAAAGATGGTCATCAAAATATAAACGACAAAATCCATCGTGGTATAGTCATCGTTGTGAAGCAAAACACGGTACATCCTGGGCTTTAAAATCTCGTTTTCCAGCCCGATGTCCAACTCATCGCTGTGATTCGGTTCCTGGTGCATTCTCTTTCCGCTTCCCAATCAGGTACGGCCTCCTCTTCAGGACTGCAGGAGTTCGAGTCCTTCTGCTGGCATGTTTCATGCCGGGAGAATCTTTCTTTGCCACCGAAGAAGGAATTCCTCAATAAAAGCCAATCTTCTCAACCATCTAATGGAGCATTGTACCAGTTATATAATTCAAATTCACCCAAAATTCAAATTCTTTCCCTGCTCATACAATCACGCCTGCGACTTCCCTTGACGAATATAATGTAATCACACCTTCTCCTCATGGCAATCCCTATCGGACATAAATCTTGCGAAGTCCCTGACGGCCAATTTCACCTTGACATGAAAATGGGTTTCATATAGAAAGTCAAATTTACTTATTGAACTCTTAAGAAGGAGGAAAATTCTTGGCTACACATAAATCCGCAGAAAAGAGAAGCAAGCAGAATGAGAAACGCCGGGTGGGAAATATCTCTATAAAATCAAGAGTTAAAACCTACATCAAATCGGTGCTTACGGCTGTCGAGGCAAGGGATAAAGAGGGGGCGTTAAACGCCCTGCAAAAGGCGGTTCCTGTCATTGCCAAAGCTGGCGCAAAGGGCGTTTATCATCACAAGACCGCTTCCCGCTATATATCCAGGCTCACCCGCAAGGTCAATGTCCAGTTTGCCGCCGAGGCATAGACTTCATTTCGAAGCCCGGTTTTTTCGACATCTGGCCCCACAATTCATGAGACAGGGCGTACGGCAGCCGTCAGAATCCTGAGAGGATCAGGCTGTACGCCCTTTCCGCTGCATCGCCGGACAACTTCACCAAGGCGTTTTTCCGTTTGATTTCCATCACATTCGTTTGTTCGCCCGCCACCGTGTAGTCGTTGTAATAGTTGAAGTTCCGGACCTGCCAGAGAATCCTTTTCGACGTCCGCTCCTCAAACGTAACATCCATCACAACGGTGAGCCGCTCTTCCACAGAAAGATCCGTCTTCCCATAGGAGAGGTGAGAAGTGCTCAGGCTTCGGATATCCCCCCGGATCAGGGCATCCGCTTCCTCACGGCTGCCGGCAAGCTGAAAACGCCCCCCCCGCAGGACCTGATCCATGAAGGCGCTGCGGAAGAGGTTTTCAATCCCGGCTTCGCTGGTCCTGTTGGTAAAGGTGTCGACAAAAACCTTTTGGATGGCGGGATCGATGCTATCCTCACCGTCAGCCAGATGATATCCGCAACCGGAACTCATCCACAGCATAATCAAAGCGCACACAAGCCCGGTCCACCGTCCAGACACCCTCTGGCAATCCATCCCCTTCATGGCCTCTCCATCCACCTCTGACCGGCCGGCCTGAATTTTTCCCGAATTCCAACGCGATGGGTCATTCCAAGCCGAACGCCTCTCGACTATCCTCATCCCTTAACGACAATATTCAACAGTTTTTTCGGCACATAGACCTGCTTGATCACCGTTTTTCCTTCGATAAAACGGGATACTTTCTCATCAGCCATCGCCAAGGCTTGAATTCGATCCTCCCGCTCATCCGGTGCCACGGCAATCCGGCCCCGCACTTTGCCATTCACCTGGATGACAATGGTCATCTCATCCCTTGCTGCAACAGCCGGATCATAAACCGGCAGCGGGGTGTCCGCGAGGCAGACACCTTGATGGCCCAGCATCTGCCAGAGCTCTTCTGTAAGATGGGGCACGATCGGGGCCAGCAGGACAACAATGGCTTCGATCGTCTCCCGAACCACGGCGAGCGCCTTCCGGTCCTCCCGGGACGGCCTGGGTGTGCTGTAAAGGGTGTTGACCAGCTCCATAATGGCGCTGATGGCCGTGTTGAAATGGAAACGCTCGCCCATATCCTCCCGGACTTTTTGAATCGTCTGATGGGTCTTTCGGCGGAGACTCCTCAGATCGCCCTCCAGTTCTTCGCCGCCGCTAAAGGGTGCAATCCCCTGGAGATCGTCCAGATAGTCCATCACGATACGCCAGGTGCGGCCGATGAAGCGGAAGGATCCCTCCACCCCCTGGTCGCTCCATTCCAGGTCTTTTTCAGGAGGCGCCGCAAAGAGGCAGAACATTCGGGCCGTATCCGCCCCGTACTGCCGGATGAGATAATCCGGATCGACGACGTTTTTCAGGGATTTCGACATTTTTTCGGTCTTGCCGACAATCACCCCGGCACCGCAATGGGTGCAGCGGCCTTCCGTGACCTCCTCCGGGAACAGATAGCCGTGCTCCGGACAGCGGGTGGTTTCCTTGCAGACCATTCCCTGGGTCAGAAGATTCGTGAAGGGTTCGTCCACCCCCACCAGCCCGAAATCCCGGAGCATCTTGGTGTAAAAGCGGGCATAGAGGAGATGGAGGATAGCGTGTTCAATTCCGCCGATGTACTGATCGACGGGCATCCAGTAATCCACCTGCTCCCGCTTGATGCCGGGCTTTTGATCAAAATGGGGACAGCAGTAGCGTTCAAAATACCAGGAGGATTCCACAAAGGTGTCCATCGTGTCGCTTTCCCTCCTCGCCGGACCGCCGCAGGCGGGGCAGGCCGTGTTCAGAAAATCGGGGTGCCTTGCCAGGGGCGATCCCCCTTCACCGGAGAAATCAACATCCCGGGGCAGGACGATGGGAAGGTCGGATTCCGGCACCGGCACCGTTCCGCACTTCGGACAGTTGACCATGGGGATCGGCGCTCCCCAGTACCGCTGGCGGGAGATGCCCCAGTCCCGCAACCGGTATTGGACGGTCCTTTTCCCCTTCCCCAGGGAAATCAGATAATCGGCAATCGCATCCAGGGCCTTGAGATTTTCCATCCCGTCAAAAGGACCGGAATTGATCAGAATCCCCTCCTCCACATAGGCTTCCGTCATGGTCTCCGGATCCAGCGTTTTCCCCGGCGGAGAGATGACCACCACCTTGCGGAGATTGAATTTTTCCGCAAATTCAAAGTCCCGCTGGTCATGGGTCGGCACAGCCATCACACATCCCGTGCCATAATCCGCCAGGACAAAATTGGTCGCAAAAATCGGCATCTTCCAGCCGGTCAGCGGATTGAGGCAGTAACAGTCGAGGAAGAGCCCCTGCTTTTCATAGTAATCCGAGGTCCGCATCAGTTTGTCCTGTTTTTTGACCTCCTCGGCGAAGGCCAGCGCCTCTTTTTCAAGGGCCTTCCCCTTGACCAGTTCCATGACCAGGGGATGTTCGGCGGCAATCAGCATGAAGGTGGCGCCGAACAGCGTATCCTGCCGGGTGGTGAAGACCTTGATCTCGCCCGGTCCATCCGCCATGGGAAAGGACACCTCGCAGCCGAAGCTCTTTCCGATCCAGTTCCGCTGCATGGTCAGCACCCGCTCCGGCCATCCCGGCAGCCGATCGCATCCCTCCAGGAGTTCGTCGATATAGGCGGTTATGCGAAAGAACCACTGGTCCAGGACCTTTTCCTTCACTTCGCTGCTGCAGCGCCAGCAGAGCCCGGCTTCCACCTGCTCGTTGGCCAGAACGGTTTCACACCGCGGACACCAGTTCACGCTGGATGTTTTTTTATAGACGAGGCCCTTTTCAAACATCCAGAGAAAGAAAAGCTGTTCCCAGCGATAATATTCCGGTTCACAGGTCGAAACCTCACGGTCCCAGTCATAGCTGAACCCCATCCTCTTGAGCTGCATCCTCATGTGGGCTATGTTTTCATTCGTCCAGATGGAGGGATGGATCCCCCTTTCAATGGCGGCATTTTCCGCCGGCATGCCGAAGGAGTCCCAACCCATGGGGTGCAGAACGTTGTACCCCTCCATTCGCTTGTACCGGGCCACGACATCGCCGATGGTATAGTTTCTCACATGACCGATATGGATCTTGCCGGAAGGGTAGGGAAACATCTCCAGGAGATAGTATTTCTTTTTTGCTGGGTCTTCCGTCACCTTGAACGTACCGGTTTCTTCCCAGTATCGCTGCCACTTTTCCTCAATTTCCAGAGGCATGTATTTTCTGCTCATAAGGCACTCCCCGATTAAAGTCGGTATGTTCTCTAACATATTACGATAGCGCATTCAACACGGAAACTGTCGTCACTTTTGACTTCCCGGATTTGGGCATCCGGGAGGGCACGGTCAAACCACGCACAGGAAGCCCGCGATGGTGCATGATTCTGATGAAGGGTACTTAGCGTACCCGGCCGTTTATCAATGGAGTGTTGCCGAAGGAGGAAGGATTGGAAGGCCGTTTCAAAAAAAATGGGGTTGCACGTCCGAAAAAGGGCGCGTTTACTGTTTTGGTTCCTCGAGGACGCCGCTTGTGATTTCCTGATCCGCTTCCTTTTTTCCAAGTTTTACATAAAGCGCGTCAAGAATCCCATTGATAAAAGAACCGGAGTTTTCGGAGCCGTAAACCTTTCCCAGGTCAATGGCCTCGTTCATCGTCACTTTGGGCGGGATGTCCGCACAGAAGCAGAGTTCAAAAACCGCCATGCGCAGGATGCTTTTGTCGACTTTCGACATCCTCGCTATGGACCAGTTTTCGGAACAGCTGCCGATCAGGGAATCAATCTGATCCCGATGTTCCCAGGTCCCCTCGATGAGAAGGGACGAAAACGGCCTGGCGTCCACGGACGCATCGTGATGCGCCCAGTACAGCTCAATGGCCTCCCCGGCCTCCATCCCCATAACTTCCAGACTGTAAAGAACCTGCAGGGCTATTTCCCGTGCTATTCTTCTCTGACGCATGAACTCCTCTGATTCCAATGTAACATCATAGCGACCCCGGCCGCAGCGGCTCGCCCAGCTCCCGGGAAAAGCCGCCGCTCAGCGGTGTCGCTGCTGCCGCGCCACCCCGATATCATCTCCCGTCCGGAACTGGAAGAACCTCATGGCAGACATGGGCCACCGGCGGCAGAGCATCCGTCGGCCCGATATTCTCCAGGATGCGTCCCGGATAAAAGGCCTTATATCTGCCTTAACAGATCAACCATCTCAATGGCCGTCATGGCGGCGTCCCACCCCTTGTTTCCTGCCTTGGTGCCCGCCCGTTCAATAGCCTGTTCGATGGTATCCGTCGTCAAAACGCCAAAGGAGATTGGAACCCCCAGTTCCAGGCCGACGTTGGCAATCCCTTTGGAAACTTCCGCGCTGATGTAATCAAAATGCGGGGTCGAACCACGGATTACCGCCCCCAGACAGATGATGGCATCAAAGCGTTTGCTGGCGGCGAGCTTTTTAGCCACCAGCGGCAGTTCGAATGCCCCGGGAACCCGGTAAATCTGAATATCCTTTTCTTCCGCCCCGGAACGCATCAGGGCATCCAGAGCACCATCCAGAAGCCGGCTGCCGATAAAATCATTGAAACGGCTGACAGCGATGCCAATTCTCATTCCCGTTGCAATTAAACGCCCCTCTGTCGCTATCGGCATGTCATCCTCCTTTTTCTCTCGTCTGTTCCTGCAATTCCTGTCCCGGCTCTCGCTTCGCAGTCGGCCTGACCGGATTTTCGGCACAGGCTTCAGCAAACTTCAGCGCTTTATCCTGCTACCCCTTCAGGGACAGTCCCTGCGATCCCCGCTCCGGGACGCTAGATCTCCAGAATGTGTCCCATTTTTTTCTTCTTCGTGGTCAGATAACGGATATTCTTGTCCGTCGGAGTGATTTCAATGGGCACCCGCTCCGTAACCTTGATCCCATATCCTTCCAGGCCTACGATTTTCTTCGGGTTGTTGGTCATAAGGCGCATCTTCCTCACCCCGAGATCGACCAGGATCTGAGCCCCGATTCCGTAATCCCGCAGATCCGGCTTGAAGCCCAGGGCGATATTCGCCTCCACGGTATCCTGCCCATGCTCCTGAAGCTCGTAGGCCTTGATCTTATTGACCAGCCCGATTCCACGGCCTTCCTGATGCATGTAGACAATGACGCCCTTCCCCTCCTTGTCGATCATCTCCATGGCCGTATGGAGCTGATCGCCGCAGTCGCAGCGTTCGGAACCGAACACGTCTCCCGTCAGGCATTCGGAGTGGACCCGTACCAGCACCTCATCGTCCGGCTGGATATCCCCTTTGACCATGGCCAGGTGCTGGAACTTATCCACATCGTTTTCGTAGACCACCAGTTTGAATTCTCCGCCATAGCGGGTGGGTATGGTTGCCGTCGCCGCCCGGCGGATCAGCGATTCGTGCTTCATGCGGAATTCAATGAGATCGGCAATGGTCGCTATCTTCAGGCCGTGCTCCTCGGCAAAGACCTCCAGATCGGGCATTCGGGCCATCGTCCCGTCATCCTTCATGATTTCACAGATCACCCCCGCGGGCTTCAGCTTCGCCAGTCTCGCCAGGTCAACCGAGCCCTCCGTCTGACCTGTTCTGACCAGGACACCTCCCTTTTTCGCCACAATGGGAAAAACATGGCCGGGGCTGACAAGATCACCGGGCTGAACGTTATCCGCCACAGCCGCCTGGATGGTCGTTGCCCGATCCGCGGCGGAAATGCCCGTGGTCACACCGCACCGCGCTTCGATGGAAACCGTAAAGGCCGTTCCGAAGCGGGAGCGGTTGTCCTGCACCATCATTGGGAGATTCAGCTTATCGGCCATCTCCTCGTTCAAGGTCAAGCAGATCAGTCCTCTGCCATATTTCGCCATGAAATTGATCGCCTCAGGCGTTACAAACTGCGCCGCCATACAGAGATCTCCCTCATTTTCCCGGTCTTCATCGTCCACCAGAATAATCATCCTGCCGTTCCGGATGTCCTCGATGGCCTCCTCTATCTTACACAAACTCATAACTCTCTCTCCTCATTTGAAAAGCACCGGCCGGCGCGTCCGCTCTTTCAGTGCGAATCCCGCTCCCGCGCTTTCCGGAGTTTACTTGAAAAATCCCTGCTTCATCAACAGTTCCCTGGTTATGCCGCCTTCCTTTTTCTCTTCGGGATGTAACAGGCGCTCCACATATTTGCCCAGGATGTCGGTTTCGATATTGACCCGGTCCCCTTTTTTCTTGAATCCCAGGGTCGTCTTTCCCGCCGTGTGGGGGATCATGTTAACATAAAACGCATGCTCTTCACAGCGATTCACCGTCAGGCTGACCCCATCGACGGCCACGGATCCCTTGGGAACCAGATAGCGGCTCAAGCCGTGCTCCACATCAATCCGGAAAATAACGGAACCGGATTTGACGGTCCGCTCCTGAATCCGTCCCAGGCCGTCGACATGACCCAGGACAATATGCCCCCCTAGAAAATCGGTGGGGCGCAGGGCTTTTTCCAGATTGGCCGACTCTCCCGGTGAAAAAAAGGCGAGATCCGTCCGGGAGAGCGTTTCTGCGGAAACGTCGGCGTTGAAACTCCGGCGGCCCACGGCGGTAACGGTCAGGCAGGCTCCATTCACGGCCACGCTGTCGCCGATGCGGACATCCGAAAGATCCATGTCCGTCCCAATTTCCAGTACAGCATCCTCACCCCGCCGGGACAGGCGCAGGACGGTCCCCATCGCTTGAATAATGCCCGTAAACATCCTCGATCTTCCTATGACCCGTCCTCTTTTTTACCGTCCTGAAATTCCTTGAGCTCCTCAAGGAAATCTTTGACATCGCGGAACTGCCGATAAACGGAGGCAAACCGCACATAGGCGACCGCATCCAGATCCTTGAGAACCTGCATCACTTTTTCACCGATGCTTGAAGATGAAATTTCTTCGCCGGAATACTCCTGGCAGAAGCGCTCCACCTCCGCCACGAGAGATTCGATGCTTTCCGTACTGATGGGCCGTTTCTGGCAGGCTTTCCGGATTCCGCTCCGGATTTTGTTGCGGTCAAAGGCTTCCCGGCGGCCGTCCGTTTTGACCACGGTCGGGAGAATTTCTTCAATGTACTCATACGTCGTAAAGCGTCGGCCGCAGTCCAGACACTCCCGCCTTCGCCGGATGGCGCTGCCGTCCCGGCTCACCCGGGAATCCATCACCTTGCTCTCCGTGTAGCCACAGAAGGGGCATTTCATAGGGTTTTCACCTGGATTCCCGCCTCAGCGAAAATTTCATCGGCCAGCTTGTCGCTGTATCCATCCCGAATCACGATGGAAACGATTCCGGCATTAATGATCATCTTTGCACAGATCCCGCAGGGATGATTCGTGCAGTAAAGGGTCGCGCCTGCGGTGCCGACTCCGTGCAGGGCCGCCTGGATAATGGCATTCTGCTCGGCATGAAGCCCCCGGCAAAGCTCATGCCGCTCCCCTGAGGGGATGTTGAGCTGATCGCGCAGGCATCCGACCTCCAGACAATGGCGCAATCCCGTAGGGGCGCCGTTGTACCCCGTGGATAAAATCCGGCGCTCCCTCACGAGCAGGGCTCCGACCCTGCGCCTTGTGCACGTGGAACGCCGGGCAACGAGCGATGCGATATCCATGAAGTATTCGTCCCAGTCCGGCCTGGAATGGTCCTCTGTCATGCGCCTTCGATCCGTTTGGCATAAAGGGGAAATTTCCCGCAAAGGCGGCGCACTTCTTCCCTTACCTCCTGCCGATGCCTTTCGCTGTCCCGGTTGCCCAGAACGTCGACAATCAGGCGGGCAATCTTCCGCATTTCCCCCTCTTTCATACCCCGGCTTGTCAGGGCGGGGGTGCCGATCCGGATCCCGCTGGTGACCATGGGGCCGCGGGTATCGAAGGGAATTCCGTTCTTGTTGACGGTGATCCCCGACGAATCGAGCAGCTCCTGGGCGTCCTTCCCGGTCAGTCCCTTGTCCGTCAGGTCCACAAGGAGCAGATGGTTGTCCGTTCCGCCGGAAACAAGGCGGTAGCCCTGACGAATCAGCTCCTCAGCCATCGCCTGGGCATTCTTGACGATCTGCCTCTGATATTCCTTGAATTCCTCCGTCAGGGCCTCTTTGAAGGCCACCGCCTTGGCGGCGATGGTGTGCATCAGCGGCCCCCCCTGGATACCGGGAAACACGCGGCTTCCAAGGGTTTTCTCATAGGGCGCCTGGCACATGACCAGCCCCCCCCGGGGACCCCGCAGGGTCTTGTGGGTTGTCGACGTGACATATTCGCAGACGGGGACGGGCGAGGGATGAAGCCCTGCCGCGACCAGGCCCGCAATATGAGCGATATCGGCCATCACCAAGGCGCCGACCGCATCAGCAATGGCCCGGAATTTTTCGAATTCGATGGTCCGGGAGTAGGCACTGGCGCCGACGACGATCAGCTTGGGGTTATGCTGCCTGGCAAGATCCTCCACCTGGTTGAAATCGATGCGTTCCGTCTCCCTGTCCACGCCGTAAGGAACGATGTTGTACAATTTTCCGGAAAAGTTGGCCGGGCTCCCGTGAGACAGGTGGCCGCCATGAGCGAGGTTCATTCCCAGGATGGTGTCTCCCACCGAAAGGGCGGCAAAGTAAACCGCCATGTTGGCCTGAGTCCCCGAGTGGGGCTGAACATTGACATAATCTGCGCCGAACAGTTTCCTGCAGCGCTCAATGGCCAGGTTTTCAGCCATATCGACGTACTCACAGCCTCCATAGTACCTTTTTCCAGGATACCCTTCCGCATACTTGTTGGTCATCGTGCATCCCTGGGCCTCAAGAACCGCCTCGCTGACAAAGTTTTCCGACGCGATGAGCTCCAGTTTTTCAGCCTGCCTCCGAGTTTCCAGCAGGATGGCCTCGGCGATTTCGGGATCGGTCTCTCTTAACACTGACATGAATGCTGTATCCCCTTTTCTCTGTGTTCAATCTTGCATGTTCTGCGGATGTTGACGCTTTGTCCCGGATCGAATACCGTGGGACCCACACCTGAAGGAATCTGTCCCGCCCCCTTACGGATCAAAGCCGCTTCGCGCGTCTTCAAGCGCCCGGATCTTGTCCAGGCGGCCCCGATGGCGCCCCCCTTCGAAGGGTGTTTCCAGCCAGACCGCAACGATCTCTCTGGCTGTTTCGGGCCGGGTCCGCCTGCCGGCGAGGATCAGGATGTTGGTATCGTTGTGCAGGCGGCTCAGCCGCGCCGTCTCCGTATCCAGGCAGACCGCCGCCCGGATTCCGGCGAATTTGTTGGCCACGATGGCCATGCCGACCCCTGAACCGCAGACCAGGATTCCGCGGGCAAAAAGACCTGAAGCGACGGATTTTGCCACCACCGCCCCGTAATCCGGGTAATCCACGGAGGTCTCGCTGTCCGTTCCAACATCCTGAACGATCCAGCCGTTTTCCTCCAGGAAGGATTTGATCTCTTCCTTGAGAAGAAAGCCGGCGTGATCGGCGCCGATAATGATGGTTTGAGCCATAGGGGTCTACTCGAAATATTTCGCTAAGATGATGGTTGCATTCACCCCGCCGAAGCCGAAGGTGTTGGACATGGCGATCCGGATATCGCTCTTCCGCGCCGATAGGGGAACAAAATCCAGATCAAAGCCGGAATCAGGCGTCTCAAGATTGATGGTCGGGGGAATGATCCCTGATTCAAGCGCCTTCGCGGTAAGGATCGCTTCCACGCCCCCTGTTGCGCCCAGAAGGTGACCCGTCATGGATTTTGTCGAGCTGACCAGAAGTCGACCGGCCGAGGTTCCAAATACGGTTTTGATGGCCTCCACTTCGTACCGGTCGTTAAGGGGTGTCGATGTGCCGTGGGCGTTTACATAATCGACATCGGAAGGGCCGATCCCGGCATCCTGCAAGGCGGCCTGCATGCACCGGACCGCTCCCTCATGACCGGGAGGCGGGACGGCCAGGTGAAACGCGTCGCCGGTCGTTCCGTATCCCAGAATTTCTCCATGGATTCTTGCCCCTCTCGCCCTGGCGCCATCAAGCTCTTCAAGAATCAGAATGCCGCATCCCTCGCCGATGACGAATCCGTCGCGGTCCAGGTCGAAGGGGCGGCTGGCCTTCCGCGGTTCATCGTTTCTCCGGGAAAGAGCGCCCATGGCGGTGAAACCGGCCACGGCCATCGGGGTGATCGCGGCATCAGCTCCTCCGGCAAAAACGACATCGGCATATCCCGATGCGATGAGCCGGAAGGCGTCGCCCAGCGCGGTCGTTCCGGAAGCGCAGGCCGTGACGGGGCAGCCGATGGGTCCCCGGGCGCCGAAGCGTATGGAGACATTTCCAGCCCCCAGATTGGATAGCACCGAAGGAACGGTGAAAGGGGAGATTTTACGGGGGCCGCTGCGCAGGAGAATCTCCTTCTGCTTTTCCAGGGTGGTCAGGCCGCCGATGGCCGAACCGATCACGACACCCGCACGATGGGCCTGGGAATCCTTAAGGGTCAGCTCCGCATCGGCGGCGGCCATCTCCGCTGAAGCCAGGCAATAGAGAATAAAGGGATCGAGACGTCGCAACTCTTTTTTGCCGACGTAAGCGATCGGATCGAAGTTCTGCAGCTCCCCGGCTATGCGGGTTTCAAAATCCGAGGCGTCAAATTTCGTTATCGGTCCTATGCCGGAGCGTCCCGCGCAGATTCCAGCCCATGTCTCCGCAACGGAGTTTCCCAGGGGCGTCACAGCGCCCATACCGGTTATGACGACTCTCCTTTTCAAGGAACGCATTCCCTTCAAGTTGTTTTGTTAAATCGACGCTTCGTCACGTTCCGGTTGCCGGGCCCTGAAACAGAGCATCCCGCCCCTGAAGGCTTCCTCTCTGTCATCCTCGCACAGCCCCTGCAACATGGGGAGGCGGGACGGCCAGGCCGATCGCCCGTGATCGAAGATCCGGACCGGGGCGCTTTCAATCCCAGGTTACATTCCTCGCCTTGAGAAAATCGATTACATCCTGGATCTTACGGATCTTCTTGAGCTCTTCGGTGGAAATCTCCACATCGAAGGTGTCTTCCATCTCCAGCAGCAATTCCGCCAAATCAAGAGAATCAGCCCCGAGATCATCAATAAAGAATGCCTCAGGGACGCACTCCTCCTTTGTCACTTCCAGCTGTTCGACAATAATTTCTAGAACTTTTTCTTCCAGCGTCACCTGTTGTTCCTCCCCGCACTTTCGCTCCTGAAATCAAGTCGCTTTTCCGCGGCATCCCCCGGGATGATGTTCCCGCCGCTTCAGGTTAAAAGACGTTTTTTTTCATGACGGCTGAAGTTTTTCAAGAAGCAAAACCGCACCTGGCAGTCGCCCCGCTTCAACCGGAAAAACGGATCAGCCAAGGTCTTCCACTTTGATGACAGCCCGACCCTTGTAGGTCCCGCAGTAGGGACAGACATGGTGAGGCAGCTTGAATTTGCCGCACTGGGGACAGGCCGAAGCCTGAACGGGGCTCAGAAAATCATGCGCCCTTCTCATATTTCTTCTTGTTCTGGAATGTCTCTTTACCGGATTTGCCATGGTAATCCCTCTTTCCTTTTATATGTCATGAAAATTGATAGTGTTTAATGATTACGACCGCTCTCTTCACCCATCCCGCCCCGCAGGCCCGTTTAAGGGTGAACTCTTTGGAAACAGCTCTTTCCGTTGGTATATTTCTTCAGGTTACTTCCCGGGAATCTTGAGATTTTTTAAAACGGCGAATCGGTCATCCCCCGGAGCCGCCCGGCAGCCGCAGGTTCCTGCATTGAGATTCGCGCCGCACTGGGGACACAATCCCCTGCAGGTTTCACGGCAAAGAACCTTCATGGGAATCTGAAGCATGATCTGTTCATAGATCAAAGGCGACAGATCAACGACCTCTCCCTGATAAAAGCCGAATTCCAGATCCTCCGCCTGCAGTTCCACGTCATCCTTCATGCTCTCTCTGACCGGCATCAACGTGTAACGGAAATCAAAGTCCACGGGCAACCGGACGGTCTCCAGGCAGCGGCAGCAAAGGGTCTCTACAACGGCATTGATCTTCCCCTCGACAAACACCGCCTCCCCAGCCCGGGAAACATGACAGGTGACGGCTGCCTGGGGGATGCTGAGGATGTCTGACTCGCCATCCGCCAGAAAATTCCGGAACCAGCCCTCCGTAAAATCGAAATGGAGGTCGAGGCCCGCTTCCGGCACCATCAGAACATTAATTTTCAAGATGCACCATAACTCATTAAATCGTAAGGCTTTTAACCGGAGATGCCACCTGTAACCCTGTGAATCTCTTATATAAAGGTGAGGATTAGATTATAAATATCCATCCTTGTCAAGTACAATTTGCTCGAAAACCGCCTTGACAAACCATGAACGCTGGTCCTATAAAGGTCACACTACAATTCCCTGAGGAAACGAATATAATGCAGAAAAATAAACAGGTTCGGACCCGGTTCGCCCCTTCGCCGACAGGTTACCTTCACATCGGAGGGGCGCGCACGGCCCTGTTCAGCTGGCTTTACGCCAGGCATTCGCAGGGGAAGTTCGTGCTGCGAATCGAAGACACGGACCAGCAGCGCTCCACAGAGGAATCAACCCGTGCGATCCTGGATGCCATGGAGTGGCTCGGGCTGAACTGGGATGAAGGACCCTATTTCCAGGCCGAACGGGTCACCATCCACAGGGAAATGATCCGGAAGCTGATTGACGAGGACAAGGCCTACTACTGCGTCTGCACACCCGAGGAACTGGAGGAGAAGCGGAGGCGGGCCCTTGCGGAAGGCAGGAAGCCGAAATATGACGGAACCTGCCGGGATAGAAAACTTCCCCCCTCCGATGGAGCCGTTGTCCGGTTCCGCTGCCCCCAGACAGGAACGACAATCGTCGAGGACCTCATTAAGGGGAAGATTTCCTTTAACAATGAAGAGCTGGATGATCTGATCATTCAGCGCAGCGACGGCTACCCGACCTACAATTTCGCCGTTGTGGTCGACGATGCCCAGATGAACATCACCCATGTGATCCGGGGCGACGACCATGTCAACAATACCCCGCGGCAGATTCTCCTTTACGAAGCCCTGGATTACGAGATCCCCCAGTTCGGCCATGTGCCGATGATCCTCGGCGCCGACAAGACCCGCCTCAGCAAGCGGCACGGGGCAACATCCGTCATGGCTTACAAGGAGCTGGGATATCTGCCGGAGGCCCTGGTCAATTATCTTGTTCGTCTCGGGTGGTCTCACGGAGATCAGGAAATCTTTGCCCTGGATGAACTCATCGAACTGTTCGACCTGGGAAGCATCGGCAAATCCGCCGCCGTTTTCAATCCCGACAAGCTTCTCTGGCTGAATCAGCACTACATCAAATCCTATCCGGAAGAGAAACTCCTGGATGTTCTTCGGCCTTTCTGGAAAAAATCAGGTCTTGACGTGACCGATTCCGATTATGGATTGCACATTGTCCGTGATCTGAAGGCCCGGGCGAAGACCCTTCCCGAAATGGTGGAATCCAGCCTCTTTTATTTCACCGATGAGCCGCCCATCGACGCCGATGCGGCGGCAAAATTCCTCACCCCGGAAATCGCCGACCATCTGGGAGCCATTGCGGATGAGCTGACAACGCTCTCGGATTATTCCAAGGAAGGGATTGAGGCCTTTCTCCGCAACCTGGCCGAAGCGAGGTCCATCAAGCTCAAGACAATCGCCCAGCCGCTCCGCATCGCCCTGACCGGGAAAACGGCCAGCCCAGGGCTCGATGACATCATGCTGACCCTTGGAAAGGAGCGTGTGTCTTCACGCATCCGGCGAGCGGTGTCGTACATCCGGAATCACCGCTTGTCCTGAAATCTTTTGCCTTGACTTTTTCTGTGTTGTTGCATAGAAACTGCCCTCATGGTCCCATCGTCTAGTGGTTAGGACGCTGGCCTCTCACGCCGGAAGCCGGGGTTCAACTCCCCGTGGGACTACCAATAAATACATGCAGTTATCTAATTAGATAACTGCTTTTTTATTTGGGTGTCCCGAGGTGCGTCCCTCTTTTCCAAAAGCCTTAATCCAACGGCCAGATCATCAATCTTCTTGAGGTATATCCCTGTTGTAGTCTGCGTTTGGTGTCTCAATAACCGCTGAAGCTTTTTGATGCTGACCGGGTGAACGTCATTTAAGACCGAGGGACCACAACTATTGACAATATCTCTCAATTATTTCAAGCATCACATTGCAAATGCCGCCCTTGAGGGCACAAACAACAAGCTTAAAACCTTAAAGAAGCAGGCCTATGGATTCAGGGATATGGAATACTTCAAACTCCGACTCTATCACCTGCATACCCAGAGGTACTCATTAACCGGATGAACCAAAAGAGTGGGATGTCACACGCTGCGTCACAGTTTTGCCACGCACATGCTGGAAAACGGGGTCACGATCCGCGTCATTCAGGAACTCCTCGGCCACGCGGATGTCAAGACAACGGAGATATATACCCATGTGATGTCCCGCGATATCCGCGGTCTGCAGAGTCCGCCGGATAAGCTCATGCCCAATGCCGACGATTGATGTCAGACATTTCTTCTGACGGCTCGGAGTAGAGGGGCGGGCTCGCTTCACAGGATATTCTTCATCGAAAAACAGGGGCGGCGTTCCTTCTTGAGGAATCGGCTCACTTCCTTGAGAATTAGCCCGTTAAGAATCCTGTTTTGATTGCGCTTCGGGCAGACACCCACGGCATGTGCCCGACGATATCTGATGGCAAGATTGCACGGCGGCCGAGACTGTCCCTCGCTTGGCTACAGGAAATTATCAATAGACATCATACAGATAATTTTTCGTGATTAGATGTCTTTATATTCCGCTTCGCTCTGTACCCCCATTCGGCCTGCGCCTCATTCCGGTTCGGCAAACAAGCGGAAATGGTTGCTTTGCCCTTCGCTGATTCACTGCGCTTAAAACTCGCGCAAAAAAAAGGGCTTCTCATGTTCAGTGAAACACGGGAAGCCCTTTCTTTAAAGAACGGATGTCGTTATTTTTTTGCCACGGCAGTCTTGAGCATCTTGCCGGCCGTAAACTTTGGGACCTTTTTCGCCTTGATTTTGATCGGTTTTCCTGTCTGCGGATTTCTTCCGGTTCGGGCTGCCCTTTTCGCAACCTTGAACGTGCCGAAACCGATGAGTGTTACAGATTCGCCCTTTTTAAGTGCTTCGGTCATTGATTCGAGAACACATCCCACGGCTTCCCTCGCCAGTTTCTTTTTCCCGACAACTTTCGCTACCGCTTCAACCAGATCGCCTTTATTCATCTCTACCCCTCCTCATCAATGTCGTTCGTCACTGCCCACAACACTTACACCGCACACGCACTCGCTAAATCAGCATTTAAAGGCCATTCTGCTAAAAGTCAATAGAAATGTTCTGTTAAATCAACAAATAGCGGAAGAATATTTCGAGAAACCTTCCCGGAGGGTCTTTTACAGCTCCTGTACCCGGTCGATGCGGTCCGGATGAGAGAGGGCTATTCTGAGGGTTCGTCTCTGCCCGATCTCACTACTTCGACACGAAAGGCCGCAGTCAGGCATCTGTGTAGGAGAAGACGCCGCGGCGCATGAAATCGGAGCCCATCGAAACGGCAGGGGGCGCTCAATCGCCCTTTTCCTGTTCTTCCTCTTTGATAAGCTCTTCAAGCAGCCTTTCCAATCCGTCGATGATCTGCTCCTCCGAAGGATTGACAAGCTTGGAGGACTTCTGCAGATCTTCTTCGGTAAGGCCGATTTTCTTCAGGAGTTCTTGCTTATATCTTTCCATGGGACGACTTGCTATAACATCTTTGCAGAATTGTCAAAAGGAATGCCATGAGCCTCTCCAAACAAACCGTCGGGATATTCCGTCTTGATACTTTGTCCGGCCCTTTCTATAATCGCACCCGAAAGAACATCCTCACCGGATCAATCAAGAGGTGCGATTTATGAGTTCTCCGCGTTCTCCCGAACCCTATGAGCATCGGCATCCTCCCTTCTGCAACATCCGTGATCTCAATGTGAAGGAGGAAGAGGAATTGTGGGCGATTCTCGATCATCTCGCCGCCCAGGACAAGGCCCTTATCGAAATCCATCGGCAGCTTGCCGCGATCCGCAATGACCGGGAACGGTTAAACGGAACCGATGACCCACTATAACGCAACAGCGCCCAGCGCTTTTAAGGATAAAGGAGGGTTTTCAGCATGCTGACTATCGATCAGACCATTCTGCTCGTCATTGATTTCCAGGGCAATCTGGCACAGGCCATGGACGACCGGGGATCCCTGTTTGAAAACGTTCGGAAAATCATCCAGGGGATACAGACCTTTGACATCCCCCTGATCGTCACCGAACAGATTCCGGCCAAACTGGGACCGACGATCCCTGAAATCGCCGACCTGTTCCAAGGCATGACCCCGATCGCCAAGGAAAGCTTCAGCTGCTTCCAGAATCCCGGCTTCCGGGAAACCCTGGAGAAAACGGGACGCCGACAGGTCCTGATGACGGGAATTGAAACACATATCTGCGTTTACCAGACCGCCCGGGATCTTCTCGCAGCGGGCTACGAAGTGTACATCGTCGCCGACGCCGTCTCCTCGCGGACAGCCCGGAACCGTGAGATCGGTTTGAAGATGATGGGGGATGCCGGCGGCAGACTCACCTGCACGGAGGCAGTCCTCTTCGAGCTTTTACGGACAGCCGCCTCCGAAAAATTTAAAGACATCTTCAGAATCGTCAAGTAGACAGCGGGGGGAAACCCCTGTTAGGCATGACAGAAAGGCAAGGAAGGGCCGAATTCAGCGGCGGAGGCGGAAAAGCCGGCCGCCGCTGCAATAAGAAACAGAAAACCCTGGACTGTTAATTGCGTGACACCAGGTGACGGACTGCCTTCTCCAGACCGTCCAGGGTCAACTCGAACATGGGAAAGACATCCTGGACAATCCCGATGGTCCAGGTATGGCGCCATTCCCACTCCGGCTGGGGATTCAGCCAGACGGCATGGCGGAAGGTCCGAGCCATCATTTTCAGCCGCTCGATGCTGGCAATAGAGGACCGATGGAAATAGTAAATCCCCCCATTCTGATGCATCAATTCCGACGGTGCCATGCTGGCGTCTCCCACCATGATCAGGCGCGTATCCGGCTCCTTGCGGAGAAAATCCTCGATGGCCTCCGCCTTGTGGCGGCGCTCCGGATCCTGCCAGACATGATCGTAGACGGTATTGTGGAAATAGTAGATCTTCAGATCCTTGAACTGGGTGCGGGCGTAACTGAACAGGGTCTGCACCACTTGAATATAGGGATCCATGGACCAGCCGCCGTTGTCGATCATCAGGATCACCTTGAGGCGGTCCGTCATCCGGCGGTCAAAGACAATCTCGACCTCGCCGGCATTGCGCATCGTTTCATAGATGGTCTTGTCCACATTGACGATGTCTTTCGGCCCCTCGGGAACCATGCGCCTCAGACGCTTCAGGGCCTCGCCCATCTGGCGCTGGGTCAGAGGGCCTTCCAGGGAATAGGACTTATAACGCCTGTCCATGGCCACCTTGATGGCCGATTTGTTCCGGGAACGGCCGCCAACGCGCATTCCTCCCGGATGGTAACCTGAATGGCCGACGGGTGAGGTCCCCCCGGTGCCGATCCACTTGTGTCCCCCGTGGTGCTCCTCTGTCTGGTCCTTGAGGCGATCGAGGAAATACTGCACCAGCTCTTCCGGGGTCATTTTCTGCATCTCCTGCTCGTCGATGCCCAGCTCCCGGGCCAACGCCCCGGGATCCTTATTCAGCCAGTCCTCCAGCATGGCCCGAACAACGTCCGATATTTCCTCGATATCGGGCTCCTCCAGGGCCACCCCTTTGAAATGATAGGCGAAGATCTGATCATAAAGATCAAAATAGCGCTCACTCTTGACCAGGATAGAGCGGGCCACCGTGTAAAAATCCTCGAGGGAGGTCACCATCCCCAATCCCAACGCCTTCTGCAGCCGGAGGAAGGAAGTCGGGGATACCGGGATCCCCTTCTCGCGCAGGGTGTAAAAAAATTGCGTAAACAAGAAAATCCCCCCTTACATTCTCAGGCGTGACATCTGTTGGGCGGCAAGATTCAAATCCGCGCTCTTCTTGAACAGGATGCCGAGGTAGGGCGAATCCCCCCTTCGCAGCTTGCCGACCTTGAAGTCCGGATCCGCTTTGAGGGCGCGAATCCAGTTGATCAGTTCCCGCGTGGCCGGCTTCTTCTCGATGCCTCGGAATTCCCGCAGCCGGTAAAAGGTGGCGATGCAGGCCTCCGCCATGTCGTCATTGATGCTGGGGAAATGGACATCCACAATCTGCCTCATGACATCGGGATCGGGGAAAGCGATGTGATGGAAGTTGCAGCGCCCCAGGAAGGGGTCCGACAGGTCCTTCTTGGCGTTGGACGTGATGATGATGACCGGCCGATGCTTCGCCTTGATCGTCTTGTCGATTTCGATGATGTCGAACTGCATCTGGTCCAGCACGTCGAGCATGTCGTCCTGAAAATCCGTATCCGCCTTATCGATTTCATCGATGAGCAGAACCGTGCGCTCATCGGCCACAAAGGCCTGGCCGATCTTGCCCATCTTGATGTACTCTTCGATATCGCTCACATCCCGTTTAGAATCACCGAAACGGCTGTCATTGAGACGCGTCAGGGTGTCATACTGATAGAGAGCCTCCAGCAGCTTCATGCTGGATTTGACGTTCAGGACAATGAGCGGCATGTTGAGGCTTTCTGCGATCGCATGGGCCAGCATGGTCTTTCCCGTACCAGGCTCACCCTTCAGCAGCAGCGGCATTTCAATGGCAATGGAGACATTGACGATTTTGGAAAGCTCCTCGTCGAGAATATATTTCGAGGCCCCCTCGAACCGGTGTAACGACTTGTTTTCACTCATAACGGAAACTCCTTGAACTCCGGGAATCAACCCGATTTTTTGCAGGAAAGACCTGCAATATTTTTTAGGTCCGGACAGCATTTCAACTCCATTCCTTCAACCCCGCAGATATAATCATGCCATGCAGCCTTGTCAAGATCTAATATAAAATCATAAAGATAACACCATAATTTCTTATTTCTGAACTGTCCTCCTCCCGGCCGTCACCGGCGGGCCAGAAGCATTCGAACCAGGCGGGCCGGCATGGGGTCCACCGTGTGGAGAGCGCCGTGGGGACAGACTTCGATGCAGCAGAAGCAGCGGATGCATTGGTCGTAGATGAATTTCAGGGGCCGAACGCTTCCGTTGATGGCTTTCGCCGGGCAGATGTCCCAGCAGGCCCCGCAATGTCGGCAGCGATCCAGTTCGGCAACGGGCCTGGGAAGGAAGTAGAGCCTGAGAAAGCGCTGCAGGATCCGGGGGCCGTAGAGCAGAGACGGCACGGACCGGGGTAGCTCAAAAGACCTGACAGGCTCCAGCTGGCCGTCGATGGAAAGCGGCTCTTCCAGAAGCCCCCTTTCACCGGCGGTTTTCAGGACGGGGATTGCCTCCGGCTCCAGTTCCAGGATTCGGCAAACCGTTCTGTCGATGGCCAGGGCATTGTCACTTCCGATCAGCAGGCCGATCTCCTTCGGAACTCCCCGTTTTCCAGGCCCTTCCCCCTCCAGGGCCAGAATCCCGTCGAGGATTGTAACGGCAGGAGAAATCCGCTGGTAAATCTGGACCAGCAGCCGGGCGAAGAGGGGATGATTGACCCCTGTCCTCATGTGCCATTCCGGTTTGCGGTATCCTACGATGCACCCAAAGAGATTCTTGACGCCCAGCGTGAGGATCATCTGGCGGTGGGTTTTAAGCTTGGGGAGATTGATGATAAAATCCGACTCGATCGCTTCCCTGGCGATGTCGATGAATCCGAAGGGCGGGCCGATGTCGATTTTCAGGGATTCCTGAAAGGGGCGGCATTCCACGTTCAGCGGGGCCAGGGCTTCCGAAATGCCGCTTTCCTGAAGAATCCTGCCGAAGGAACCCAGCGCCGGACTGTCGGCGATGAGGGGGCGGGCGCCCCGCTCCAGGACGTATTGCGCAACGGCCTTGATGACCAGAGGATGCGTCAAGAGGGCCTGTTCAGGGGCGGCGTAGGTCATCAGATTGGGCTTGATCAGCACCCGGCTCCGGGCGGAGAGGTTCCGTCCTCCGAAACGATCCAGCATGGCGAATACCAAAGGCTGCAACGTTTCGTACCGGTACGAGGATTTTCGAATCATAACGAGAGACATGAACCGGACCAAAGCTCCTGAGTGCGGCAAAGATCGGCCATTCTATCATTAAAGGCTTTCCGGGGCCATTATTTAAATTCCCGGATATCTTATGGAGAACGGGGGCCTCACGAAGGCGGGAAGGAAAGAGAAGCGGCGACTGGATTTCGTGCCACATCCGACGCAACGCCGTGCATCCGCCTCGGCGTTGTGCCGGTTTTCAGTATCGCGGCATCGGCCGCTGAAACTGGAAACATCAAAGGGATTGTGACAGGGAGAAAGCGGCGGCAAGAGCCAATCCGGCCACGACGTATACGAGGGCCCTGTCATAGCGGGCTGCAAATCGGATCAGCTGCTCGTCCCAATCGGAAGTCTCGACATAGCGCTGAAAGCGGCGGAGCTGCCTTCCAAGGTCAAAGGGGCACCGGGCCACGGCATTTCTTCCGCTCAAATATCCGGCGTTTCCTGCGGTCATTGTTCTCATCTCTACCCTCCTGTCACATGAAAAATCAGGTTTTCTGTCTGTTATCTCAGTCCCGCCCTAGGTATGGTATTTCCGGACGACGGCCGTGACCACCCCGGCCAGCTTCAGTTCCTGCCGAGGCCGGATGAGCGGGTAGTTCGGATTGGCCGCCTCAAGATAGACCTCGCCCTTTTCTTTTCGAAAGGTTTTCATGGTCCACTCGTCGTCCACTTCGGCAATCACCACGTCGCCGTTTTTCGGCTCCCGGCCCTTTTCCACAATCACGAGGTCCCCCGGCATAATCCCCTCCCCGATCATGGAATCGCCGGATACCTGCAGCAGAAAACTTGCTTCGGGCCTGGACACCAGGTATTCATCCAGGGAGAGGATATCCCTCAGCTCCTCTTCTTCCGGAGAGGGAAAACCGGCGGCGACCTCTCCGACCAGGGGGATGGAAAAGGGCCGCTGCTTCCAGGCAAGACGCCCCTTTGAATCCCGCTCCAGGATCTCCGCCTCGATGAGTTTGCCCACCCAGAAATGCACAACGCTTTTCGACTTTACGCCGAGGAGCGCCACCATCTCCTCATAGGTCGGCATCCGCCTGCTCTCGCGGAAGAACGCGGCAATCTGTTGTTTCACGCTCTGAACGGTTCGTTTTTCTTTCATGACTCACTATTATAGAACGACCGTTCTATTGTCAAGAAAAATCTTCCAGCCGGTTGATCTTCTTCATCCAGGTCAGGGATCCTCACAGCGAAAGATGAGTCAACTTCTGAATATGATATTGCTTAATGAACCATTTCTTCTTGACTTCACCGTGCCATTCAGACAAGATTTTTTCCTGGATCATTGCTTTGCCCCGAGGGCACGTCATCCTCCAAAAAAATGAGAAAGGAGACTGATCATGTCTTATGTCATTATCGGTGTTCATGGACTCGCAAACAAGCCGCCCCGGGAGAAACACGCCCAGGATTGGATCGCGGCGATCCGGGAAGGATTAAAAAGAAACTGCTCCCTCGACATCCAGACCATCGACTATATCCCGGTCCATTGGGCGCATCTTAATTACCCCGACCCGGTAAGCCCCGATCCCGAACCCTATGTCGCGACCCCTTCAGACCAACCGATCAAGAAATACCGGGACGGCTTTATGGACCAACTCAGAGGATATGTCTCTGATGTTCCGGGCGACATGATCCAGAAGGCCAAGGAGTGGTTCGGGTTCGGCCTGGTTACCGAGGCCGTGCTGAACAGGAAGCTGACGGACCTTGGCCTGTATTACAGCAGCCATGAAAACCGCACCGAGCTGAGGGGATTGGTGAAAGATGCCATCGACGGCAGCAAGAACCGGCGAATCACCCTCATTGCGCACTCGATGGGATCCATCATTGCGTATGATGCCCTCAGAGAGCTTGGAGACACCGATATGACGTATCGAGTCGATAATTTCGTCACGATCGGCTCCCCTCTCGGGCTTCCCACGGTTGCAGCGAGAATCGCCAAAGAATGGAACATTCTCCGCACCCCCAGCGTCGTGAAGCGGTGGGTGAATTTGTCTGACCCGAGAGATCCTGTCGCCTTTGATGCCCGCCTCCGGAATGATTATGAGGCCAACGACCGGGGCGTCAGGGTTGAAGACGACCTGATATTGAACAACTACCAGGGACCGGACGGCAAAAAGAATTATCACAAGATCTATGGCTATCTGCGTTGTCCTGAGATGAGCGAACTGCTCCGCGGCATTCTCTGACGGCGCAGCGATCCCGCCGGCCCGGTCCCACCGAAGGGTCCGCGCTTGATCGACGGGCGGGACGGCGCCGGAATCATTCGCAAACCGTTTTCCCTGGATTCAGCCGTCAAGACCGGCCGTTTGAACATGGGAAATCGCGCAGAACCTCCCGACCATTCTTCGAGAGGAATGATCGTAATCCCCCCTTGATTAAATCCGCGCACATGGATATCCTGCCCGGGTTTTTTCTAATTAGGAGCCTTTTCATGATGAAGATTCTTCTGGCCGGCTATAACCTGGATTACGAAACGATCCGGCAGCTGCAGGCTGCCCGGCCTGATCTGCGCAATCTGACCCCTGAAACCCTTTCCGCCGCCTATGCCCGCATAAGCCGCGATCCCCGGCCTGTTGATGAGCTGCGGGCCGTTGCCCGGGAGACGGTCGAAAAGGCCAGGCAGTCCAACCAGACCATCGTCTTCGGTCTGGGACACAGCTCCATTGCCGAACACGCCGTTTTCAACATCGATATCCTGGGTATTTCCCGGCTGGCGGCGGAGGAAATCGAAAAATGCCGCCTCTGTTCCTACACAGAGAAATCCCAGCGCTACATCCTGCTGGCTGACGATTTCGTGATTCCCGATGAGGTCCGGCAGGCGGGGCTGGAAGAGGCCTTCCGGGAAATGATCGGGGAGCAGAACGCCCTCTATCACGCCCTGTATGAAAAGCTTTTGCCTTACGTCCTGGAAAAGCATCCGGAAATGGCCGCCCTCCCCGCGAACCGGGCCATCCTGGAGGGATGGGCCAAGGAGGACGCCCGCTACATCGTTTCCCTGGCAACGGAGGCTCAGCTGGGGATGACCCTCAACACCCGGAATCTTGAACTCATGCTGCGGCGGCTGGCCGCCCATCCCTTAACGGAGTGCCGGGCCATCAGCCGGCAGCTTTACGAGAGGACCTTTGAAGTTGCGCCGTCCCTCATCCGCTACGCCGACCCCACCCCCTTTGACCGGGACACCCGGCCGGCTCTGCGCAGGGCAGGCGGAGCCCTGTCGGCCCGATATGCCGACGGGGAAGATCCGCAGGTTGGTGAAGGCGGGGAAGAAGGCCGGCAAATGGGCGGCGTCCGCCTGATCGAGGCCGCGCCGGACGCCGATGAACGTATCCTGGCGGCGCTGCTTCATTCCTCGTTGTCCCTGTCCCTCCACCGATGCCGGACCCTGGTGCACCGGATGAGCCCCACCGAAAAAACGGCCCTTCTGGAGGAGGCCCTCCGCTTCCTATCGGAGCATGATGCGGTTCTGAGGGAGTTTGAATATGCGGACCTGACCTTTGAGCTGACCCTCTCGGCAAGCTGCTTCGCCCAGCTCAAACGGCACCGGATGGCCACCCTTACCGTTCAGGACTACCATCCCGATCTCGGGGTCACGATTCCCGACGCCATTGTGGAAACCGGCATGGAACCAACCTTCCGGGAAGTCATTGCCCGGACGGAAGCGGTCTATCAGCGGATCGCCTCAACGGCTCCGGAAGCCGCCGCCTACATCCTCACCAATGCACACCGCCGCCGGGTCCTCCTCAAGGTCAATGCCCGGGAGCTCTACCACATGGCCCGCCTGCGGGCCGACGCTCACGCCCAGTGGGACATCCGCCGGCTTGTGAACGACATGCTCGTTCTTGCCCGGAAGGTCATGCCCCTCACCCTGATGCTGGCCACCGGCAAGGACGGCTTTCGGGACGCGCACCACGCCCTGTTCCCGTCCAGGGGATAAGGAACGGGAAAGATAGAGGATGCAGGGGTTTCGGATGATGCCGCCCTGCCGGGCATCGGCACAGTCCGTTTAAATTCCCTGCTTCTCGTATTCCTTGCGCAGCCGCTCCAGCCCCTTGCGGTAGCTTTCGCCATCGCCGTACTCGAAAAATCGGGGATAGCGGTCGTGAGCGGCCATAATCCGGCGGGCATGTTTGATGGGACACCAGTACTGCTCCGTGCGGGCGGCAACCTCCCGGAAATAGGCAGCCAGGCCGTTGGCATAGGAGCAGTAGAAGCAGTTGAACTTCTCAATGGCGTTGAGATAGGGAAGATCCACACGGTCAAAGACGAGATAATCGGATCGTTTCGCTTTGGGAATGCCGTAAACGGGAAAGCAGATGCCCTGGTACACAAAAATCAGCAGGTCCAGCAGCACGAAAACGAGAAAGCCGGAGTAGATCAACGGAGCCGTCAGGATGTTGAGCAGCCGCGCTTCGATCAGGAAATGGACCACGCCCTGTTTGAAACGGCGCTGCTGGAGGGCCACCTCTTCACTGAGGCGGAAGCGCTTCCTGTCGATGCTGGTCAGGAGATCTTCCCGTTTCCTCTGGAACTCAATCTCCATTTCCTCTTCAAGTTCCTTGATCTTGACGATCAGTTCATCGATCCGATGTGTCATTGCCGCCTCCTTGTTTTCCCTGGAGCCTGACAGCGTTCAGGGCTGGTTCCGATCCGATTCCAGATATTCTTTCAGGACAACGGCATTGTTGTGCTCCGTGTCCTTGGCGCCATACACGAGCGTGATCGTGCCATGGCAGGCATTCTTCCGAAGTTCTTCAACGACTTCGGGCTTATGGTCGAGTTCCCCGGCATAGCGGTCGCGGAACCCGGCCCATTTTTCCGGATCATGGCCGAACCATTTCCGGAGAGCGTCACTGGGGGCGATTTCCCTGAGCCACAGATCGATCCCAGCCGAACTCCTGGACACGCCGCGTGGCCAGAGCCGGTCCACAAGAATCCGCAATCCGTCTTCTTCCTGCGGGGCTTCATAAGCCCTTCTCAGCTTGATGTTCATAGAGCCTCAGCCCGTCAGCACTTTCCTTGAAGACCGACAGGGGTTTCCCCGCCGGATCAGACGCGTTTTCCTCTAAGAGGGCCCTCTCTTCCCGGCCAACGATTACCGTGAGCTTCCCCGTACTTTTCCTTACAAACAAACCCGGCCGATACGACATCTCCGTCGCGTTGTCTCGCCGTTGCCCTTCACAGCCCTTTCTTTTCGAACCAGGCGAACAGGGAAATCGTGGCCGCCCAGAACAGGGCGATGATGACCCATGGCGAAAGGCCCGTCACTTCCGGCAGGCCGATCTTGCCGAAGTTTTTCCACGCCAGAACGGTGGATTTGAAAAAAGGATAGAGCTCTGCATAGAGAGCCGCCCCGGCCACCATGCCCAAGGCGGCAAACAGGGCATGCCAGCGTCCTTCCCCCAGTGCGCCGACGGATGTGCCAGGGCAGAAGCCCATGATGGCCCAGCCGGCTCCGAACAGGGCGCCGCCCACCACCACGGCGCCGACATTCATGGCTTTATGGCTCAAGGTAATGATTCCTGCGTCGGATAGCAGGTTAATCCCCACCATGCCGACGAGGATCGACGAAAGCATGAATTTGAAGATGGTCATGTCCCTGAGCATCAGGGCGCCGAGCTGCTTCTCGAATCGCAGCACGCGACCTTTCTGCAGAAGAAACCCGAAGGCCACACCCGTCATCAGGCCCAGTATCTGTTCCGTGCTCATGACGCCCTCCTTCCATAGACAATGGCCGCAACAATGACACCCACGCAGAAAAACATCGCCAGCGCCACAAAGGCACTTCCCGACAGCTGCATCATGCCGCTGAGGCCATGGCCGCTGGGGCAGCCGTCCGCCATCCGGGCGCCTACCATGGCGACAATGCCTCCGAGGAAGGCTCCGGCCGCCCTTTTCCCGACGGACGGCCCGAAGCGCTTTTTCCACACGGGGGGAACACCTTCCAGTTTAAAGCTCCTGTCGGAGAGGGACGAGACCAGCGCTCCCAGGAAAATGCCGCAAACCAGCATGAATTGCCAATCGACGCGCACCTTTTCCTTCTTGAAGTACTCGTTCGCCGCCACGTGCTCTCCGGCAACCGTCCGCTCCAAAAGGCCGGCGGCACGGACGAATGTCGTTGAGGCTCCCAGATAGGTGCTCTTCCCCAGCAGAGCGGTCGTCGCCCATACGGAGACGACGGCCAGGAGCCCCAGAAGGGCCCCGGCGAGGTAAGGGCTCCAGCCTCGATCCTTCGTTTTTCTCTTCATCACGCGATCTCCTTTCCTCCAGAAAGATTCCAAGGGGGCTGCCAGGGCGATCCTTACACGATGTTCCTGAAGCCGCTGCTCTTATTTCAGCAGCCACTGGTGCAGGAAGGCAGCTGCGGTCCAGGCGGCAAAACCCGCGGCTAGGACCTCCGGCAGTGAACACCCTTTTTTCAAACACAGAAAGGCCACAAAAAAGAACAGCAGGGTCGGCAGGATGCCCCAGAATGCCCCCTTGGCAAAGCTCTGCATGATCTGTGGATCGCCCCCGTTCTCAAGATAGACCCAGACCAGAACAAGGGCACCGGTCAACGGCATGACGCCGATCAGGCCCGCCAGCAGAGGAAACCTCCTGGCAAGGGCAGTCGCCAGGACAATAACGGACACACTGATGACCACTTTGATGAGCATCTGCATGGGGTGCTCCTCATCTGTCGCCCAGAGCAGGACCCGGCGGGGACAGGCCTCCAGACACATGCCGCAGCCGATGCACTTTTCCCCGTCCAGCTGCAGAGTTACAACATGTTCCAAGCAGAGCAGCGTTTCCATCGTGCTTTTTCAACACTCCTGTCGGCTGCTTGACATTCCTCACCAAAGAATCCGGAGCGTCTTCGCGGCAATCCAGAGCGCCAGACCCGCCAGCCCTCCGGCGATCTGCAGGGGAAGAGCCAGGCGCATTTCCCTGCGCACCCCGGACAGGGAGGTAATGAGCGTAGAACCGGTAAATCGCATGGCCAGGAAGGAGGAAACGGCGGGCACAAGAAAGAGGACGGAAAAAGACTCCAGAACCCTCGGCAGAGATAGGGGGGAGGTCAGCCGGGCGTTGAGCAGAAACAGGACGATGATCCAGGCGGGGCACAGCCCCTTGGCGGCAAACGTCCGGCCCGGCAGCCACGGGAAAAGCGCCGGAGTGACCGTCGTCCCGGAAAAAAATGCCCCCAGCAGGGCATAGACCATGAAGAGTCCTGAATCGAAGGCAAGAGCCGTCTTCCATCCGTATTCTGCGTCTATCCCGGCGGCAAGCAGGAAAAAAAGACAGAGCGGAATCAAAAGCTTCAGGCTGGAAATCCATTCCATGGGAATAAGGGCGATCCGATCCCGGAGGGGAAAGGTCTTTCTCCGCATGGCCTCCGTCGCCTTCATCCCGGCATCCAGGTATGCGGGAAGGTCGTAGGCCTCCACCGGGCCATAGGAAACGGTAAAGCCGGTCCGGCTTCGAACCTCGTGGGCGGCCACTCCCGAGGCTGCAAGCTGCGGCAGGATCAGCCGCCGATGCTTCACCACCTGTCCCAGCCCGCTGGACTGCAGGCGAAGGACCAGCTCCTCCGTCCCGAAATCCCCTTTCGCGGCGGCACACCAGACATTTACCCCTTGCGTGTCGAGAACGAGAATCCAGGCGGACCTGCCGGAAAGGGCCTCCCGCAGACGGTCAAAGCTCGCTTTATCGTTTGCCGAAACCACCACCGGGGACGCTTCGTCCGGTCTGCCCAGGGCGTAGAGGCCCGGATCAAGAGAGTAGTTCCTCCAGCCGATTCCAAAGCGGACCTTGAGGCTGCCGAGCAGATCCCGGCGGGAAAGATCGGCTTCCACGACGGGAACAGCACCGATGGGTGTGTGCAGAAAACCCCGGACGAAAGATTGATGAAGGCCGGGAAGATCTGATGAAGTCCGACCCCCTTCGTCGCCAGCGGTCTTCGATGAGATCCCGGAAATGATCTTCCGGCTCTGCTGTTCCGACGGCATAACATGACTCCCGAATCGACGGAAACCTTTCCGTTCGTTTTGTCTTTTTGAATCATCTCTGATAATCACTATAGACGAATTTCCATCTCAACAAAACTTAAATTTATAATTCACAAGTTATTTTATATAGATAGATGATTTATTGGTTCACGAGCCGGGACCTGCGGCCTTACCCGCATGTTTCGTTCTCCGCTGCCTGCCGCCGGAACATGACGCCCCGGATACGGCCAAACCTGCCGACCGGAGAGGTCCTTTCTCCGGCCTCCCTCCTCTGCAGCCTGAGGACCTTGCAGGGGAGAGGCATCATTTTTTTCTGGTCTCTTTTTTAACCTTGAATGATGACAAGGCATATGCCATACTCCGTTTCCTCATTAAAGTTGATTTTTTCTGGCTCAGGCCGGTAACGGCCTCCTTCTTTGGACTTGAATCGAGTGCAAACCGGGGTCGTTGACTTGCCTTTATACCAGTTTTTATGTCGCTCTGTGAGCGCATTACTCGCCTGACATTTTAAGGATGGTACCATGGGGGAAAAAATTTTCATCATTGACGACAATAGCCATCTCAGCATGTTTTTGGAAAAAAAGTTGACCGATGCCGGACATGAGGTCGTCACGGCCATGGACGCTCTGTCAGCCTTCAGGGCTCTGGAACATTATACCCCCGACATCATTCTCTGTGATTACTTTCTTCCGAACATCAACGGTGATGAGTTGTGCCAGAAAATCCGCCGGATGGATTCCCTGAAAAGCGTCTTTCTGGCCATCATGTCAGCGGCAGCCCATGAATTGGATCTGGATCCTTCTAGCATAGGCGCCGATGCCCTGATCGCCAAGGGTTCTTTCAAGGAGACGGAATCCCATATTTTAGCCCTCCTTGAAGATGTGCAGACCTGCGGTTCCCGCCCGGGGAAAACCGGCCGGATCGGATTGGAATGCACCAATGCGAGGCAGTTGACCAAGGAACTGATTGCCAAGAACCGATACCTGCAGACAATGCTTGACAGCATTGCGGAAGGGATCATTGAGATCTGCTCCGGCCAGATTGTTTATGTCAATGCTCCGGCCATGAAGATCCTGGACCAGACACAGGATCAGATCCTCTTTGTTCCGCTTCCCACCCTCTTTGAAGGAGAGGCGAGAACCCAGATAGAGTCGCTCCTCGGTTCCCACTCTCCGGATCAGATCCTGATCGAGCAGCCGGAAACAGAGGATGGCAAAGAACGCATCCTTTCCGTAAAAAGATTGCCCTCCTGCGGAGAGTTCAGCAACATTCTTATCCTGATCGAGGATGTCACGCGGCGGATACAGGCCGAAAAAACGCTGCGGGACTCCCACCACCATATGGAGGAACTGGTTCAGGAGCGGACGGAGGATTTGAAGCGGGCTAACGAAATGCTCAAGCAGGTCCAGAAACTGGAAGCCATCGGGACACTGGCGGGAGGCATTGCCCACGATTTCAATAATATCCTGAGCGCCATGATCGGGTACATGGAGCTCACCAAACTGACCCCCAGCCCGGAAAAGCGCCAGTTTTATCTTGACCGGGCCCTCCAGGTCAGCAATCGCGCCAAGGACATGATCAAACAAATCCTCATTTTCAGCCGCCCTCAGGATCAGGAGAAAAAGCCCATCCTCCTGGCACCGGTCATCAAGGAGGGGCTCAAGATGCTTCGGGCCACGATCCCGTCCACGATTCAGATCAATCAGCGGATTTCCGACCAGTCCCTCATGATTCTCGCCGATGCGACCCAGGTGCACCAGATCCTGATGAATCTGGCGACCAATGCCTTTCATGCCATGAGGGAACGGGGCGGCATCCTGGACATTGAACTCGCTCAGGAAAAAATCCCTCCCGGCAAGCGGCATCCGTCCATCCATCTCGCTACAGGCGAGTACGCCAGATTACGGGTCAGGGATACGGGACACGGGATCGATTCGGCGATTCTTGACCGGATTTTTGATCCCTTTTTCACCACCAAGGGCCCCGGAGAAGGAACCGGCCTGGGGTTATCCGTTGTTTACGGCATTGTCCGGGATCACGGCGGCAGGATCCATGTCGCCAGCGTACCGGGAGAGGGCACAACCATCAGTGTTTATCTGCCCCTGATTGAACCGGAAGAACCCGGAGACAACGGAGACTCGGAGCCGATCCCCAAGGGCAGCGAACGCGTCCTGTTCGTTGATGACGAAGCGGCCATTCTCGACGTGACAAAATCCATGCTCACGGCCCTCGGGTTTCATGTGACCGCCAGACAGAGCAGCGCGGAAGCGCTGGAGCTTTTTCGCGCTCAGCCCGATTCCTTTGATATTGTCATCACGGACATGACCATGCCCAACATGAGGGGAGACAAACTGGCCGAGGAGCTGTTGAAGATTCGCAGCGATATACCCATCATTCTCTGCACCGGGTACAGCGACCTGATTTCCGAAGTCAGGGCGCAGGAGATCGGCATCCGCCAATTCCTCATGAAGCCGCTGTCCCTCGGGGACCTGGCGCGGGCTGTCCGCAAAGTCCTGGTCTGAAGCGCAGGCTTCGAGATTCCGATGGACCTACATCTCCGGCCGCACCGCTCTGGGAAAGACAAGTGAAAAGGTGGATCCCTTTCCAAAGACGCTCCGGACGATCACCCGCCCCCCCTGAGCTTCAACGGCCCGCTTCACAAAAGCCAGCCCCAGTCCCGATCCTTTCACAGTTTCAGCACCTGCGACGTTCGCCCGGTAGAATTTATCGAAGATCCGGTCCCGGTCCTCGTCCCGGATCCCGTACCCCTTATCAGCCACTTCGATGATGACGGAGTCCGGCCCTTCCGCAACCCGAAGAATCACAGGCCGGTTCGGCGGACTGTACTTGAGGGCGTTCTCGATCAGATTCAAAAGGACCTGCTCGGTGACATCCCGGTCCAGAAGAACGGGAGCCATATCGGCAGGAACCTCGGCAAGGAGCTCGATGCCCTTGCCCTTCGACGCGGGCTGCATCTTGACTCGAGCCTTCCGGACGAGGTCCGGAACGGAAACGGGGGTTTTTTCCATCCGCTCCCGCCCCTCCTCCAGCCGATTGATGTCGAGGAAGGTGTTGACAAATTTGGTCAGCCGCTCCGATTCCTCCAGGACAATGCCGGCATACTGTTTGAGATCCCCCTCCAGACTGCCCGCCAGCAGTTCGCTGAAGCCCTGGATATTGGCCATGGGAGTCCTCAACTCGTGGGAGACGATTGATACGATTTGACCTTTCAGAAGCTCCACTTCCTTGACCTGCGTGATGTCGGTGAGAAGGAACAGGGAGTACGCCTTCTCCGCAACGGGCAGCAGTGAAACGTCCACCTTGAGATATCGCCTTTCCGGCCTGTCGAGAAAGACCGTAATGGCCCCCATCTGAAGCCATTGCTCGAAGGCCGGTTCGCTCGCCTCCTTTTCCAGGACATGGCCGGCCAGATCGGACAGAAAACGATCCCTGGCGTTCAGAAAGATTTCATTTTCCGCACAGAGCCGATGGATATCGCCATTGGCCAGCATCAGCCTTCCATCGGGGTCGAAAACCGCCACGCCGAAGATGTCGCTTAACAGAATCCGATCGGACAGCTCCTTTTCAAAGATCAGTTGATGCGCGATTCCATGAAGGGAAAGGGCCTGCCGCTGAATTCCCCTGGGGGTGAGAAGCCCCGCAATCCCCTCTCTGCCGTAACCCGGCTCATCCTTACCCCCCGCATTTCTCAGGTGCGGCCGGATGGCCGCATAGGTCGCACCGAGACTTTCCGCCGCTGCATGGAGTTTGAGGAGATAGGCCAGAGTCAGGAGAACCAGAAAACTGAGCATGGTTGCAGCCGGCGGGTTCCAGACATGCCAGACGAAAAAAGCGAGGAGGGTGAGCAGGGAATAAATCATCACGGCGGCGATCAGAAGAAGGAGGCAGCTCCCTTCCGTCATTCGGAAAAAAAGGCCATAAAGCAACAGGGCGACCGGAATGCCGATCAACCAGCTTGCCGCCAGGGAAACTACGCGGATCTCGTTGCCAAGAAGCAGGTTGTTGACGATATTGGCCTGAACCTCTACACCCGACATACCCATCCGGGTTTCGGCATAGGGGGTTGTGACGCTGTCCACCAGTCCCATGGCTGTAATTCCAACCAGAACGATCCGGCCCCGGAAGTGGTCCTCGGGATAAGCCCCCTGGACAACATCGCAGACAGAGACGCGGGGGATGGTGCCCGGACCGCCTGCGTAATTGATTCTCATGAGATTTTCCTGAAAAATGGTTTTTTCGTCCTCAGGCTCCGGGGGGTGGGCTCCCCGGGAAAGGGAGCGCCCTCCCGCCAGTTCATGGACCATCGAAGCAAACGACGGCAGCAGCCGCCCCTGAAAATAGAGCGTGTGATGTACTTCCCTGGCTACCCCGTCGATCCCCCGTTCAACATGAACGTGTCCCGCAGGAAATGCCGAGAGCGCACGGGCAGGATGCTCAATCATCAGGTCCTCGTTGATCAGGATCGGCAAAACAACCGGAGGGCCTTTTTTCATGGCCTCGGCAAGAAGAGGATCAAGGGGGGAAGGCTCGGACAGGAGGATATCAAAAGCCACAATGCCGGAGGGCTTCATTTTTTCAAGGAGGGAAGCATAGCAGGTTCGTTTCAGGGGCCAGGGTCCGAGTCGGTCAAGCGTCTTCTCATCAACGGCTGCAATGAGAATTTTGTCCAGGGGCCTTTCCGGACCTCGAAAACGAAAGGCGAGATCGTAGAAATAATTGTTCATCCCTTCGAAACAACCGAGATACTCGAGGCCGAGGAGGAGCAGCAGGCATAAAGCAGCCAGAAGAATCTTCCGGATGGGCATCATGGACAGCGGTGCTCTTTCATAAAAGTCATGCCCCGGACAAGAGCTTCATGACCCTTGACGGCAGACCACGGAAGACTGAAAGCCTGCATTTCGCCAAAGATCGGAGCCCTGATCGACGGCAGGAAGCGATTTTCCGGTCCCCTTCTTCCGGGTAGCCTTAAAGGGTAAAAAGCAAAAGCAAAAGAAATAGACCGGTTCCACTCCCAATCCCAATCCATTCGGGCGGAAACCGGTTCTGGATGGCGAAACTCTGCGGCCGGGAAAAACTGCCGGTTTTGCCGCTTCCGTCGACGGAAGCGATCCGGACAAAGTAGGTTCCGGATTCCTTCGGTTTTCTGACCGATATCTCCGGCCCGTCCACCTTCTCATCGACCAGGATCTCTTGGAATCGATCGTCCCTGGCTATCTGAACATGATACTTGAAGCCTTCGCCCGCACTCCTTGACCTCAGGGTGATCATGCCGTCAGAGAAATCCGGCCAGGCGCCGGAGGATGCCTGCGGCGGGCAGGGTGCGGGAATCGCCACTGGATCGGACCAGCCTCCCGGACTGTCGTCCCTGGCAACGGAACGAATCCGGAACGAATAGGGCTTGTTTTCCAGTCCCTCAGCCCTGAATGACACGGCCGCCAGATCGGGCCTGTCCACGACAGGATTCCGGAAATCCCCGTCCTCGCTGATCTGAAGGTGATATCGTGCCGCGTCCGCGACAGACAACCACTCCAGGGTCACCGCCTTTTCTCCACCCCGGCGCTCACACCCGGAGGTAAGAAGCATCGGGGGAAGAGGATTTTCCCGGATTGTGAAAGGGAACGCTTCGGAGGGAACGCCTTCCAGGCCGATCGGATCGATGCTCTGAGTCAGGAGAAAATAGGAACCGTCGTCAAGACCGCTCATGGTCACGCGCTCGCCGCGTCTGACCTCGCGTTCCCACACCAGCTGCTTCCCCTGCTCATCCTTCGCAACCATCACGCGATAGGCTTGGGCGCCGCCGACAGAGGCGAGCGAAATGACCGGCGCCGTGTTGTAAAGAGATTCCAGGCCCAGGGGGTTCGGCGCAAGCAGGAGTTTCCGCGGGGGCAGCGGCCTGGCCGGGTTCTTTATTCTGGCGCCTTCACCCTGCGCCAGGTTGATGACCTTTGTGGCCGTATCGACGGTGACGCGGCTCTTGAGGACTTCCACACAGGTTTCATGCTCCTTGTCCACGGTGACCCGGAATTCCGTTCCTCGAACCGACGCAATCGCCGTCGGGGTGTGGATGCGAAATCGGGATGATCGCCCCATGACCGACTGGACTTTTGCTGTCACCCGCCCGGCGCTGAGGAAAAAATCGCGCAGCAGTCGGGATGTCCTGGTCTTCCAGGCTTCGATGATCGTTACCTCCGTGTGGGACCGAAGCAATAAACTGCTGCCGTCCTCATATTTGATTTCCACGGCGCCGTCCCGTCCGGTCCTCAGGTTGCTCCGGGGAGGAATATGATCCCCGGCTTTCAGGCTTATCCAGTCCCCTTTTCCTCTCAGCTGCATGCGGGCTTCTCCCTGCACCAGGGCCACACAACCTTTCAGGGGCGTCATGTTCCGGGAGGGAACAGGCTTCCCGGAATATCGACTGCCTTTAAGCCTTTTTTTCGTGCTGGAACAAACCCGGACCTTCCGATCAGCCGGCGTTCCACTGCTGTGGCCGGATTTGCTGAAGTTGCGGGAATCTTTACGGCAACCTGTATCTGGTATCTGATCGTTCTGGGTAGAGCGTTCTGCGGATGAAGACTTCATGCCGGCACTGCCGTTTGTCGGCTGGGCAACAAAGAAAAGGAGAGCCATCAGAATAAGAGCACACTTTTTCATTGTACACTCCATAAATTAACTTTTTTATTCAACTTAAATAAGGACTCAGAGATACCCGAGATCTGCATACTTGTCAAAGGAAATCAACCGATCCAAATGCCCTGCAGCATCATCTTACCAGGCCGACAAAAACGAGACCTCGTTCATTCCCCTTTAAAGGCTGTGGCCGAGAATCGTCATACCGAGCCGAGGGGGAGACGAAATGAGTCTGGGATGGTTCCGGCAGACGGGAAGAAGTGCGGCAGAGGAGGACCGATTTTCGCCGTAAACATTCATGTCGGGGGGGTTATTTCCATTCGGGTTAAGCGGGCCGGTGGAGGAAATTGAAACCGGGAAAAAACCGCCATGATCAGCCGCATCCTCCAGTGGGGAGGCTTGAAGTAAGCAGAAAGCCCTTCCTTCCCCCGTATTCAACGAAATCGATGCGGATAGGCCTGGCCTTATTGAGAAGGTCCCTGTTGATTGCAAAGACAATGTTCCGGACCGTGACCGTCAGATCCTTTTCCCCGGGCTCGTCAATAACCATCGCCAACCCGGGCCCCAGGGCATTCTGCCTCAGGATCCGGATGGTGGAGGACCCGGTCCGGTTTTCCAGAAACTGCCTGATCGCCGCGTCGGCTTTTTCCGTCACGTCCAGAATCATCATGTTGTTATGCCTCATGGAAATGGAGCGTTGCGATGCATGGCCTTCTCCAGGATAACGTTCTTTCGCGCCAATGCACTACTCCAGTATGGCACACAGTTCGTCGACGGCCTTGGCCAGCCCGACCGAAGCCGCTCTCGAAAGAACGGCATTTCCCACCGTGACTCTCAGAATTCCCCTGGCATCTAAAACAGGCTCGATATTCCTGTAGGTGAGGCCATGGCCGGCATTGGCCTTGATCCCGACATGCGCTGCAGCATTCGCCGCCTGGTAGATCCTGTTCAGTTCACTCTCCATGACCTTTTCGTCAAGGGCACGGCCATAGGCCCCGGTACAAAGTTCGACGGAGTCCGCCTCACAATCGCACACAAGCTGCACGGCCTCCGGATCGGGATCTACGAGAAGAGATACGGAGATGCCCTGATCCTTGAACAGGTTAACGGTCTCTTTGATTTTCTCTTGATGCGCACTGATCTTCAGCCCGCCTGGCTCTACCGCCTCCCCCCTGCCCTCAGGGACAATGGTCACAGAAGCCGGTTTTATCTTCTGCACGAGATTCGTGAGTTCGTCCGAAAGCGGAATCTCAAGGTTGAAGATTCCACGGATGGCTTCCTTGACGGCGAAGATCTCCCCCTCCCGGAGACCGAGGTCGCCTCTCCCAAGAGAAACCGAAATACCGTCACAGCCGGCCCTTTCGCAGATAAGCGCGCCCTGGACAGGATCGGATTCTTCCTCGCCCCGCGTTTCCCTCAATGTGGCGATCGAATCGATATTCACATAAAGCAACGTCCGCTTCCAATAAGCGACTCCTCCCATCGGCATGGTACAGACCCTCCTTTCTTTACAAAGCTTGAAAATGGGCAAGATGATAAAAGCCGCAGGTTGAACGTCCTTCGGCAATTGCCCAAAGAATTTTCCCGGCGGCGGCAACAGGATTCAACTAAAACGGGGGCCATTCCCCTCGGAGCAACGGAACAGTTATCAACCTA
>MVRU01000008.1 GCA_002067745.1 Syntrophus sp. PtaU1.Bin005 | reverse complement strand
TGGTGAGAAAACATTGATCAACAGCGGTATTGCAAAGCGATATGCCAGGGCGTTCTTTGACATTGCCGGCGAGGACAAGCTTTACGAACAGTACTATGGTGAGTTAAGCAGCTTCGCGCGGATCGTTAAGGAAGACAAGAATCTGAAAGAGTTTCTCGCAAATCCGGTCTTTGGTCAGGCAGAGAAGAAGGCTGTTGTGGAAGCGATCCTTCAGAAGATAAAGATGTCTGCAATGACGTCGAACTTTTTGAAATTGCTCGTGGACAAGAAGAGAATAGGTATGCTTGCCGAGATTGCGGATTACTACCGTGAACTCATGGATGACGTCTTGAAGAGAGTTCGGGTCAGTGTGAAGACGGCCTTTCCTTTGAAGGAAGAAGCAACAACGGAGATCAAGAAGGGTCTCGAGCAGATGACCGGGAAGCAGACAGAGGTTACCATTGAGGAAGATCGTTCCCTGCTCGGTGGAATTGTCATTCGGGTTGGGGATACACTCTACGATGGAAGCATGAAGACTCAATTGAACAATATAAGGAATCTCTTGGGGGAGGCAGTATAAACCATGGATACAATCAAGGCAGAGGAAATAAGTCAGATTATTTCCAAACAAATTCGGGACTATGAACGGAAGCTTGATGTCAGCGAAACAGGTACCGTGCTTTCCGTTGGAGATGGTATTGCCAGAGTATACGGCGTTGAGAATGCAATGGCCATGGAGCTGCTGGAATTTCCCGGCGGAATTATGGGAATGGTTCTTAACCTCGAAGCCGACAATGTCGGTGTGGCCGTTCTCGGCGAAGTGACCCACATCAAAGAAGGGGACATTGTCAAGCGGACAGGAAAGATTGCCCAGATTCCCGTTGGAGAAGCGGTACTGGGAAGAGTCATCGACGCGACAGGAGAGCCCATTGATGGAAAAGGGCCGCTGGGAGCTACGGAGTTCAGTAGAATCGAAATGATCGCCCCGGGTGTTATCAAGCGTCAGCCCGTCAATGAGCCGATGTACACCGGCCTTAAAGCGATTGATGCCATGACCCCCATTGGTAGAGGGCAGCGGGAACTGATCATTGGTGACCGCCAGATCGGCAAAACGGCCATTGGAATTGATGCTATCATCCGCCAGAAGGACACGGGCGTGAAATGCATTTATGTTGCCATCGGCCAGAAGAAATCAACGGTTTCACAGATCGTCGAAAACTTGAGGAAGCACGACGCGATGTCTTACACCTGCGTCGTTGCCGCTTGTGCCAGTGACCCGGCGACCCTGCAGTACATCGCCGCTTATGGAGGATGCAGCATCGGTGAATATTTCCGTGATCGGGGCCAGGATGCCCTCATCATCTATGATGATCTTTCCAAACAGGCCGTGGCTTACCGCCAGATTTCCCTGCTGCTGAGAAGGCCGCCTGGACGCGAAGCCTATCCGGGAGACATTTTTTACAACCACTCAAGGCTTCTGGAACGATCGGCTCGAGTCAGCGCAGATCTGGGGGGCGGTTCCCTCACGGCACTTCCCATCATCGAAACCCAGGCGGGCGACGTGTCGGCCTATATTCCCACGAACGTCATCTCCATTACGGACGGCCAGGTTTACCTGGAGCCGAACCTGTTCTTCTCCGGTATTCGTCCTGCGATTAATGTCGGCTTGTCCGTCTCACGAGTCGGCGGGGCTGCCCAGGTAAAGGCCATGAAACAGGTCGCCGGTACGCTGAAACTTGATCTCGCCCAGTATCGCGAACTGGCGTCCTTTGCACAGTTTGGAAGCGACCTGGACAAGGCAACCCAGGCACAGCTCGATCGAGGAGTCCGTCTGGTTGAAATTTTGAAGCAGCCGCAGTTCCAGCCGATGAGCCTGGCTGAGGAAGTCGTGGTTCTCTATGCGGGTACGCGCGGTTTCCTTGACAAGTATGACGTGGATAAGATTAAGGAATACGAGCCGCAGGTGCTGGCGTTCATGAAGAACAAGTACGCAGCCGTCATGAAGGACATTGATGATCAGAAGGTATTGTCTCCCGAACTGGAGCAGAAGTTAAAGGACGCCCTTACCGCCTTCGACTCCGTGTTTGTAGCCGGCTGAGATAACATTCTCGTCTGAAAAAAAGATGATTTTTTTAGATATCAATCAGGAAGCTAAGGCTTGAATCAGGCCGACAACCAGAGATAAAGGAGTAATTTTAATGGCCGCATTAAAGGACATTAAAAGAAAAGTAGCTGCGGTACAGAAAACCAAACAGATTACCCGGGCCATGAACATGGTGGCTGCGTCGAAGTTCCGCGCGGCTCAGGCGAGGATGGAGAGCTTTCGTCCCTACGCCATGAAATTCATGGAGGTGCTGGACAGCCTTGCGCTTCGGGTGAACCCCGAGGCCCATCCGCTGCTTGCAGCAAGGGAGCCGAAGAAGATCAGGGTCCTGTGCATGAGTTCCGACAGGGGACTTTGCGGCGGTTTCAATACCAATCTGATCAAATCATCCGAACGATTTGTAAAGGAAAAGATGGCGGCGGGACTTTCTGTGGAGCTGACGCCCGTGGGAAGGAAGAGCCGGGATTACTTCAGAAGAAAATATCCCATCATCAACGAGAAAACGGATATCCTCGGTAAATTCGACATTAATCTGGCCGTAGAGATATCGGATGACGTCATCACGCCCTTTGTAAACGAGGAGTTCGATGAGCTCTACATTATTTACAACGAGTTCCGGAATGTCTCCATGCAGAGGCCCGTTGTTGTCAGGTTGCTGCCTCTGCCTTCCGTCGGACAGGAAGGCGAAATGGACCCGGATAAAACCATCGATTATGTCTATGAGCCATCTGAAGAAGTATTGATTGAGAAGCTTTTGTCCATGTATCTCCATGTCCTCATTTTCAGGGCGCTCCTTGAGACGTCCGCCGGAGAAAATGGAGCCAGGATGGCAGCCATGGATAACGCGACGAGGAACTGCGACGAGATGATCAGAACGCTGACCCTGCAATACAACAAGGTGAGGCAGTCCGCGATCACGGCGGAATTGATGGATATCGTTGGTGGAACAGAAGCCTTGGCGAAAGGATAACTTTAGAAATATTCAAGAAGAGTTATGGAATAATCGGAGAAGGAAACATCCGATATCATAATTGAAGGACTAAGATTTCCGTAGCGAAAAGGAGACTAACATGAATATTGGTAAGATTATACAGGTGATTGGGCCGGTCATTGACGTTGCATTCGAAGAGGGGCAGCTGCCGGCAATTTTGAATGCCATCACCATAACAAATCCCGTCATAAACGACGAGGAGGATAATCTGGTTGTTGAAGTCGCACAGCATCTGGGCGACAACGTCGTGCGGTGTATCGCCATGGACGTTACGGATGGTCTGGTCCGGGGGATGCCGGCAAAGGACACCGGTGGACCGATTACGGTGCCCGTTGGAAAGGAATGTCTCGGCAGGATCCTCAATGTGGTGGGCAGACCGGTCGACGGACTGGGGCCTGTGGAAGCCAAGAACCACATGCCGATTCACAGGGAGTCCCCTTCGTTTACGGAGCAGGATACAACGGTTCACGTTCTTGAAACGGGAGTCAAGGTCATCGATTTGCTCGTTCCATTTCCCCGTGGCGGCAAGATGGGGTTGTTCGGTGGAGCCGGATGCGGCAAGACCGTTGTCATGATGGAAATGATTCATAACATCGCCATGCACCATGGTGGTATTTCCGTGTTTGCCGGCGTCGGAGAGAGAACCCGCGAGGGAAACGACCTCTATCGAGAGATGCTGGAGTCCGGCGTTATCAAGCAGGCGGCTCTGATTTACGGCCAGATGACAGAACCTCCGGGAGCGCGGGCGAGAGTCTCTCTGACCGCACTGGCTGCAGCAGAGTATTTCCGCGATGTAGAAGGGCAGGATGTGCTCCTCTTTATCGACAACATCTTCAGGTTTACTCAGGCTGGTGCTGAAGTGTCCGCCCTTCTGGGAAGAATGCCCTCCGCCGTCGGTTACCAGCCGACGCTGGCTACGGACCTTGGCGAGCTTCAGGAACGGATTACCTCGACGGATAAAGGGTCAATTACGGCCGTGCAGTGCGTCTATGTCCCTGCGGACGACTTGACCGACCCTGCTCCGGCAACGACCTTTGCTCACCTTGATGGAACGGTTGTTTTGTCCAGACCCATTGCAGAGCTTGGAATCTATCCCGCAGTGGATCCCCTGGATTCGACATCGAGAATTCTCGATCCCATCGTGCTGGGTGAGGAGCATTACCGGGTAGCTCGACAGGTCCAGGTGACTCTGCAGAAGTATAAGGATCTGCAGGATATCATCGCGATTCTCGGAATGGACGAGCTGTCTGAAGAAGATAAGCTGACCGTCAACAGGGCGCGGAAAATTCAGAGATTCCTTTCTCAGCCGTTCTTTGTTGCCGCGCAGTTTACGGGAGTCGATGGAAAGTTCGTTTCCGTTCCTGATACCGTCAGAGGATTCAAGGAAATTCTCGAAGGCAAGTACGACGAATTGCCCGAACAGGCCTTCTACATGGTCGGTGGAATTGAAGAGGCGGTAGAAAAAGCGAAGAAATATCAGGAGCAATAAGGACAGGGGAAAGCAATGGCCGAAGAACTGTTATTGGAGATCGTCACCCCGGAGAAAATGGCCTTCAGCGGTGAGGTTGAAGAAGTCACCATACCTGGAACGGAAGGTGAATTCGGGGTGTTGAGAGGGCACGAAACGTTGCTCAGTTCTGTAGAAATAGGTGAGTTAAGCTTTACCGTAGGAGGCAAGAAACAATATTTCGCAGTTAATACGGGCTATACGGAAGTGACAGCGAATAAAGTAACGGTTCTCGTTGAAACGGCAGAAAGTGCTGAAACGATCAACAGAGAAAGAGCAATGAGAGCCAAAGAGCGTGCCGAGGAGAAACTGACCAAATTGTCCAAGGATGAGTTGGAATTCGAGATGCTCAGCATAGCTCTGCAGAGGGCTGTCACTCGGATCGGTGTATCGGAGAAGGCCTGAGGTCTGAAGTTCAGAATAGACGGGACATAAAAGCCGGCAGTGAGGATTTTTCTCAGTGCCGGCTTTTTATTCCCTGCTGAAGAGGTTCGCTGGATAAAGAAGCACCCTTTCCGGTTCAGGTCATTAAAACTCGGACGGGTCAATCATAATATCCACAACCTCGAAATTGCGAGTTCCTCCGGGTGTCTGAACCTTCACTTCGTCGCCGATCGATTTGCCGATCAAGGCCTTTCCAATGGGAGACGTAACAGAAATCTTGTTTGCATTGATGTTGGATTCGAAGGGACCCACAAGCTGATAATTTGTCTGTGTTCCGGAACTGATCTCTTCAATGACAACCTTAGCGCCGAAAACAACCTTGTCGTTGCTTAACTTGCTCAGATCGATGATGTTGGATAGGGCGAGATTGTTTTCAATCTCCTGCAGTTTTCCGTGCAAAAAGGACTGCTTTTCCTTGGCCGCCGTGTATTCGGCGTTTTCTGACAAATCTCCGTGCCCTCTTGCCGTTTCGATATCCTTTATGTTGGCGGGAATCAGAACCGTCTTCAGATGTTCAAGCTCTTTCTTGAGATTTTCGAAACCCGATTTCGTGATTGGCATCTTTTCCATGACCTGCCCCCTGTATTTCAAATATGATGAACCGTCAAATGAACCTATTGCGGTCGTATCGTTAAAGCGATGACGTTCTCAATGAAAAAATTATGCCGGTACAAACAAATCGATTCGCAGTTTTCAGGCCTTTGCACCAGGAGAATGTATGAAGATACTGTTCCGTGGAATAGCAGGTTTAGAAGAAGCCAGAAAAATCCGGATAGAGCGGCAAGACATCCTTTAGAAAATCTGCAAACATCAGAAAAGATCGAAGGCCAGCTTCACGAGAAGTCTTTTTATTGCAGAATTTCTAATAAAGAAAAATGACCCTGTCAAGGGAGAATTCCACCTTTTCCTCCGCAACTTATCAATTCTTGCCCGCAAAATGGAAGTGTGTTAGAAATGGAAACGGCGAGGAAGGCACAAACAGGCTGAAAAGCGAGGGGATGGGGAGAGGTATGCCGGTGCATGGGAGTATAAATCCTTCCCTGGACAAGGAAAAGAGATCTTTCGCGGAGAGCTTTGTCCAAGTCCGGAGGGAGGAATTGATCCGTGATCTAGTCTTCCCCCGTGCTGGAGAAAGGCTCCTTGATGTTGGATGCGGAACGGGAGAACATCTCATGTTCTTCAGAAATCAGGGATGCAGTGTTACAGGGATTGATCCGTCCCGTGAAAGAGTTGAGGCTGCTCAAAGGAAGCTGGGGCATCGGGCGGATATTCATGCCGGGCGGGCTGAAGACCTTCCATTTTCCGACAATGAATTCGATATTGTAACCATGATTGCCTCGCTGGAATTCGTCGAGGATCCCCAAAAAGCCGTCAGCGAGGCGGTCCGCGTTTCACGGGACAGGGTCTTTCTGGGGACGTGGAACCGGTACGCCATCATGAATCCTCATGGCGGCCACAGAGAATTTTTCTGTTCCTCAACGGGGGAAAGCCCCGTTCAACCTCTGGGAGGATTGCAGCTTGTACGTCTGGTCAGAAACCTGCTGCCTGGAGTTCCCATATACTGGGGAAGCGTCCTCTTTTTCCCATTGGAGTGGTACACGTATCTTTCGGGTCTCGAACGGCATATTCCCATGAGAAAAAATCCCTTCGGGGCCTTCCTGGGCTTTTCCTTTTCCGTTCAGGCTACCTACCGGACCATCCAGGATTTGATCCGCGAACCGCTGGGGGCCAATTCCAAGGGCAGCCAGGCCCTCCAGGGCGCTGCCATCGGGATGAAGCAGGAAGGGGTCACTGGAGGTCATCATCCTCGTAAGATTGATCCAGAGCACGAAGGGCTCTTTCCAGATCTTCAGCGGGAACCAGGATTTTTACCTCACCGAGGCCGTCCAGATTTGTGGCATAAAGGATTCCAGCCGTCTCATAAATGAGGTGGGTGGGAATCCCCTCTGCTTTCAGGCGTCCTTCTATAATATGGGCATTCGTCATTCCTGAAGCCACGTACGCAACCCGCCATTTGTTCTGCTCCATTCTCAATCCCCCTCATCCCCGGATCCTTGTTATTCTGTCGCCACGGAAAATTGAAATAATCTGGAATGCATGATAAACGAAATCCAGAAAATTTGGCAAGTTCAAGCTCGTTGACTGCAAGAAAAGGAGTGAGATAAGCGATGCCCCTTAAAGACTGGACCCTGTTATCAAGTGAGCCGGAACGTTTCTGCAGGCTCTTTTCCCTGCGGAAGGATCGTGCCGTTTCTCCCCGGACTGGCCGGCCCTCGGACTTTTTTGTGGTGGAGGCATCTCCCTGGGTCAATATCATTCCCATCACATCCCAAAACGACGTTGTCCTGATCCGGCAGTACCGCCATGGAGTACGCAGTGTCACCCTGGAAATTCCCGGCGGGCTTGTGGAAGATTCCGATTCTCCGGAAGAAGCTGCGCGACGGGAACTCCGAGAGGAAACGGGTTATGCGGAACGCGTGCTCGCCCCTTTAGGGGCTGTTTATCCCAATCCAGCCATCCAGAACAACCTCTGCCATACGTTTCTGGCCCAGGATGTTTATCCTGTCGGGGTGCAGCAACAGGATGAAGAGGAGGATATCGAGGTCATCCTGAAGCCTCTATCGGAGATTCCCAGACTGATCAGGGATGGCGAGATTAATCATGCCCTTGTCATCGCGGCCTTCTGTCGATTCTATTTGGAACACCCGTTCAAACCATGAAAAACAAAGGTTCTCTTGAAGAAGCGGCACGATGCTTTTAATCCACCCCCCTGTTGTCAAGCCCTGTGAATCCCCTGCCGGCCTGGCGAAGCTTGCCGGCGCACTGAGATGCCACGGACGGACCTGTACCGTGGTGGATGCCAATCTGGAGGGACTGCTCTATCTTCTGACGGATAAGGCCGTGACAGGCGCTGCTTCGGATACCTGGACCCGCCGCGCTCGAAATCACCTCCAGGATCACCTTCAGGATCTTGGTGATTGGGGGGGCTATCGAAACCGCGATCGCTACCAGCGGTCGATCCGTGATCTGAATCGAGTCCTGGAATTCTCAACGGGCAGAAAATCCGGCACCCATCTGACCCTGGCCAACTATGAGGAGAAAGACCTCTCGCCCCTTCGCAGTGACGACCTGCTTGCCGCCGCATCACTTCCGGAAGCCAATCCTTTTTATCCTTACTTCCACGGCCGATTGTCGGGGCTGCTGGAAGCCCTTTCTCCCCCGATGATCGGCTTTTCACTGAATTTTCTCAGCCAGGCGCTCTGCACCTTTGCCATGATGGGGTTCCTGCGGCGGGAATACCCTTCCGTGAAGCTCGTTCTGGGAGGAGGGCTGGTGACCTCCTGGATGAGTTCCCCCAACTGGCGGAACCCCTTTTCCGGACTCGTGGACGACATGATTGTCGGACCAGGCGAGGGGCCCCTTCTCGAACTCCTGGGAAGCGGGTTGGACCATGAGGACTGTCTGCCCGATTACGGGGATGTGTGGAAAAATCCGTATCTGGCTCCCGGCTTTATTCTGCCCTACAGCGCCTCCCGGGGCTGCTACTGGCGACGCTGCGCCTTCTGCCCCGAAAAGGCTGAAGGGCAACCCTATACGCCCATCCCCGCGGACCGGTCCGTTTCTCAGCTCCAGGTCCTGGTTCAAAGGTACCGACCGGCCCTGATCCACCTCCTGGATAACGCCCTCAGTCCGGCTCTGCTCAATGCCGTGATCGAGGCGCCGCCGGGAGCGCCCTGGTATGGCTTTGCGAGAATTGAAGAGCATCTTGGAGATCCGGAGTTCTGCCGTTTACTGAAACGCTCCGGCTGCGTCATGCTCAAACTGGGGCTAGAATCCGGCGATCAGAACGTGCTGGATGCCCTTTCAAAGGGTATCTCTCTGACCAGGGCCTCGGAAGTGTTGAAAACGCTGAAGAAAGCAGGGATTGCCTCTTACGTGTATCTGCTTTTTGGAACACCGGCCGAATCCCGGGAATCGGCAGAGAAAACGCTTGCCTTTGTTGCCGAACACGCGCACTGCATCGATTATCTGAATGTGGCGGTCTTTAACCTGCCGGCCTGGAGTGCGGAGGTGTCATCCCTGCAAACTCGAACTTTTTATTCCGGCGATCTTTCCCTGTATCTCGATTTTATCCATCCCCTGGGCTGGGATCGACTCCGCGTCCGGCATTTTCTGGACCGCAGATTCAAACGTCATCCGGCGATCCGGGAAATTCTCCTCCGGGACCCTCCCGTGTTTACATCCAATCATGCGCCGTTCTTTTCCCTGTCCTCCGGCACGTCCAGGCTTTGACCCGGCACCAGGGGCGGTCAGACGCCGCAATTCGGATCCGGCTGCATCCTTGCTCCGCCTGCACCCGGGAGTCTGTCTTTCATTGACACGCGGGAGCCTTATGCCTATACTGTTGCGTGGAAAAGCAGATGGTTGCGGAATCCTGTTTCCATTTTTGCGGCCCGATCGCTATCCTGGAGAGCAGGCCGATGAGGAGAGATCTTTACAGGCGATTGAGGAAGGGGGAGCTGAAATGCCCGTATTCATGATGTTCGGGAAATACAGCCGGGATTCTTTGGAGGGGATGTCGCCGGAGCGAACCGGGAAGTCCGTAGAGATCATCGAACATAACGGAGGCCGGGTGATTTCCATGTATGCCGTTTTGGGAATTCATGATCTGGTCTTTACCGTTGAATTTCCTACGATTGAGAAGGCCCTGGCGGTGTCTGCCGCACTGAGCATGCTGACAGGCATTTCCTTCACAACCTCCCCTGTGATCGACATCACCCATTTCGACTCCCTGATGTCCGAGATGAAAAATAGATAACCGGAATGGAAGCGATCTGAAGAAAAGGGCACAGGCGTGCCGCGTGTCTTCAACGCCTGCCGATCGAACATTATATTCCTCATTAATTTTTAGAAGGTTATGGTTTATTGATCCCTCTTTTTTCCAGGGCGGGAAGGCCTTGAAAAATCCAGGCGTGGTTCGGGCGAGTCGGATGGATTGGTCGAGGAATGTCCCTGTCGTTCTGTTGACGATCCTGACGGCTCTGTTCATCTCCGGATCATCAGGGGCCCAGGATGCCATCCCCTCGCCGCGGGGAGCCGTCAATGATTTTGCCGGAGTGATGTCCGCCGGAGATGTTGCCCGGACGGAGGCCCTTGCCCGGGAAGTCCTTGAGAAAACAGGGGCGGCCGTGGTTGTCGCAACCTTTTCGGCGATTGGGGGCCATGACATCCAGGAGTATGCCAATCGTCTTTACTCCTTCTGGGGGATAGGGAAGCGGGGGCAAGACCGGGGGGTGTTGATTGTCCTGGTTCTGCAGGAGAGAACGATCTGGATTGAAACCGGTTACGGTGTGGAGGGGGTCCTTCCCGACGGGCGCGTGGGGGAAATTCTGGATCAAAAGGTTCTTCCCTATCTGAAGCGAGGGGAATACAGCCGTGGCCTTGCCAGCTCCGTCGAAGCCATTTCCGGGGTTCTGGCTGAAGAAGCCGGGGTGACACTGACAGACCGACCGGAAGCCGGGCGGCCTGTGGGCCGCGCGGCTGGGCAGCGGAGCGGAGGGGCCGGATCATGGTTCCTTATCCTGTTCATTCTTCTTCTCCTCCTCCTGATGGGAACCCGGAAGGGGCGTGAAATCGATCCTCTTTTGTTCAGCGGTGCCCGCCGGAGAGCTGGCGGTGACGGGGATTTTGAGGGCTTTGAGAGCTTCGGGGGTGGGTTCGGCGGGTTCGGGGGAGGCAGCAGCGGCGGAGGCGGCGCCGGCCGTCATTTTTAAGGGGGATAGAAGCATGGTGAAGATTCCGAACAATCCCGAGGAAATCTTTCCCGAAATGACGGCGGACTATCGACAGGTTTTCGGAGAGGGGCTGACGTCCGTGATCCTCTACGGCAGCGGCTGCACGGGAGATTACCGACCGGGAAAATCGGACTTGAACTTTCTGCTGATTGTGGATGATGCAGGCGTGGAGCGCCTGGAGAGGGCGGTCCCGGTCGCCGGGAAATGGAGACGCAGGAGGGTGGCTGCACCCCTGATTTTGACCCGGAGCGATCTGAGCTCCTCCCTGGATTCCTATCCCGTTGAATTTCTGAATATGAAGAAGAACTATCGCCTGGTATATGGCCAGGATGTCCTGCAGTCTCTTGCCATCGATTCCGGGGCATTGCGCCTGCAGCTTGAACGGGAGCTGAAGGGAAAGCTGTTTCTTCTGAGGAAAGGCTACCTGGAATCGGAGGGGCGCCAATCCGCGATGAGGGATCTTGTTGCAAGATCTCTGACCGCTTTCACGGCTCTTTTCGGCGCCTTTCTGTATCTCAAGGGGCGGGAGATTCCTTCCTTGAGGCGGGATGTGATCAAGGCCATGGCCTCGGCCTTCTCCCTTGATCTGGGACCCTTCCTGAGGGCTGCGGAAATCCGGGACGGGGAAGACAGCCACAGTGCCGTTGTATTGGGAAGCCTGTTGAATGAGCTTATGAAGCAGATTTCCAGGTTGTGTGTGCTGGCCGAAGAGGCGTGATCCGCCTTCAGGGCCGGGGATCCAAAATGTGCGATTTCCCGCCTGAATCTGACCGTTCCGGTACAAGGATTCAGGCCTTTCATGTCCATTGTTCAGGCTGATGGAGGGTCAGGAACAACAACAGATGACGCGGGGAGGTGGAGGTATGACGGCAGGCGGGAGAAATTTTCTTGTCGGCGCGGCGGTCGCGGTGGTTGTCCTTTTTTCTCTGTATTCCTTTGTCAAGGGGATATACAATAATTTTGTTACGTTGGACGAATCCATGAACAGCTCCTGGGCCCAGGTGGAGAACCAGCTTCAGCGCCGATATGACCTGATCCCGAACCTCGTTGAAGCAGTGAAGGGATATGCCAATCAGGAAAAGGAGGTCCTGATCGAAGTGACCAATGCCCGGGCCCGTGTCGGAGGGGCTGCAACGGTTCCGGAAAAGATCGAGGCCAACAACGAACTTTCGGGAGCCTTGAGCCGGCTTCTGGTGGTGGTGGAGCAATATCCCGATCTCAAGTCCAATGTGAACTTTCTCCGCCTTCAGGATGAACTGGCCGGTACGGAAAATCGCATAGCCGTGGAAAGGCGCCGTTATAACGAAGCGGTTAAACACTACAACGTGGCCGTCCGTCGCTTTCCCAACAGCCTTGTGGCTGCGGCGTCCGGCTTTCAGACGGCAGCCTTTTTCGAGGCGCCCGGGGCGGCCAAGGCGGCACCGAAGGTCAAATTTTAAAAGTATGTTTCGATTTCTGCTGATGTTCTTCCTGCTTTACGGCGGCCTTCACGGGTACGCCTTCTGGAAGATCCGATCGGCCTTTTTCCCGGGGCCCGTGATCTCCGTGCTTGTGGCAGCGGTCATGGCCTTGATGATTGTCGCCCCGGCCCTGATCCGGATTTCGGAACGGTACGGTCTGGAGTGGGCCGCCCGGATCTTGTCCCATGCGGGTTATGCCTGGATGGGGATACTGTTCCTCTTTGCTGCTTTTGCCCTGGCCTTCGACCTCTGCCGCCTTCTTGTTTTCCTTTCGGGGTTGGTCTGGAGAATGGAAGCCGTTCCCTTTCTGTTGTCAGCCCGGTTTGCCTTCTTCCTCCCCTTGTTCCTGGCTTTGGGAATCTTCGTTTACGGCTGGTTTGACGCCCGCAACATACGGATCGAGTCGCTGACCATACAAACGGACAAGATCCCCCCGGAAACAGGCCGCCTGCGGCTTGTCCAGATTTCCGACATCCACATCGGCCTGATGAACGGTCCCGGGTTTGTCTCCAGGATGGTCCGGGTCATTCAGGAGGCGGGGCCGGATCTTCTCCTTTCCACCGGAGATCTTGTGGACGGACAGATCAACAGCATAGAGAAGGTTCTTCCCCTTTTCCAGGAACTCCGGCCGCGTCTGGGCAAGTACGCGGTAACGGGCAATCATGAATTCTACGCCGGGATTGCGCAGGCGTCGGAATTCACCCGCAAGGCGGGGTTTCAGATGCTTCGGGGAGAGGGGGTGACGGTTGCCGGATTGATCAATATCGTGGGGATCGACGATCCGACCGGACGGGCGGTGGAAGGGCATCGCCCGGTTGAGGAAGGGGAGCTGCTGAACACGATGCCGGTGCAGCATTTTACCCTCCTGTTGAAGCATCTGCCCCTGGTGGACAAACATGCCGTGGACCGGTTTGATCTTCAGCTGTCCGGCCATACCCATAAGGGTCAGATCTTCCCCTTCAGCCTCATCACCCGGTGGTATTTCCCCTTCCACTCGGGCTCCTTCCGCCTATCCGACATTTCCCGCCTTCATGTGAGCCGGGGAACGGGAACCTGGGGGCCGCCCATCCGCTTTCTCAGCCCTCCGGAAGTGACGGTGATCGATCTGGTAGCGGCGGGCAATCCGGTGGAGCGCGTCAGCGGAAGGCAGACAGGGCAATCATCCGGCGGGAGGAACTGACACTTCATGGATATCATTACCTCTCATATTCAGACGGATTTTGATGCCCTGGGATCCATGCTGGCGGCGAAGATTCTGTATCCCGATGCCCTGATCGTCTTTCCCGGTTCACAGGAGAAGAGTGTCCGCGATTATCTACTGGATGCTCCATCCCTGGTTCGTGAGGACATGGTGAAGACCCGGCAGCTCGATCTGGATGCCGTATCGAGAATGATCGTGGTGGACACAAGGCAGGCATCCCGGATCGGCAGGTTTTCCCAACTTCCGGGCCGGGAGGGATTGACGGTTATCCTTTATGATCACCATGGCTCGTCGCCCGATGACATTGCCGGGGATCTGGAGTACTGCGAGGAACTGGGCTCAACGGTGGCCCTCATGGTCAAGGTTCTCAATGAGCGGGGGCTGCGGCCGCCCCCTGAGATTGCCACGGTCATGGCCATGGGCCTCTATGAGGATACGGGATCTCTTCTTTTCCCCTCCACGACGCCGGATGATTGCCTGGCGCTGGCGGCCCTGATGACCTGGGGGGCGGATATGGATCAGGTCGCACGGACGATTTACCGGGAGCTCAGTGCGGAGCAGGTGGATGTGCTCGACCAGCTGATCAAAAACATCCGCACGCTGGAGGTCAACGGCCTCCATGTCCTTGTTTCGAAGGCCTCTTCACCAGGTTACGTGGAAGACTTTGCCATCCTGGTCCACAAATTGAGGGCCATGTATGCCGCGGATGCCCTGTTCGCACTGGGGCAGATGGGCGATCGCATCTATCTGGTGGCCCGGAGCTCCCAACCGCAGCTCAATGCGGCGCAGGTCGCCGCGTTCTTCGGCGGTGGCGGCCATGCGTCGGCGGCGGCGGCTTCCCTGCGAGACCTGAATCTTCATCAGGCGGAGACGTCATTGATTCGGCATATCCGGGCGGAAACGAGGCCCCTCCTCTCCGCCCGGGAGATCATGACCTTCCCGGTCAAAGGGATCGATCTCGACGAAAGCATCAACAGGGCAAGCGAACTCCTGAACAAGTACCATATCAACGCCCTGATCGTGAAATCTTCCGATGAACGGATCCGCGGGATCGTGACGCGCCAGGTGGTCAGCCGTGCCCAAGGCCATGATCTGGGGGCGGCAAAGGTCAGGGACTACATGATCCGGGATGTCCGGACCGTTCGCCCGGAGGCTTCCGTGGGAGAGATCCGCAGCCTCGTGATTGACGGGAATCAGCGACTGGTTCCGGTCGTTGAGGACCGCAAGGCCGTGGGAGTCATCACCCGTACGGACCTGATGAGGATCCTCCACGAGCGGATGACAAAGATTGAGCAGGGCTCATCGGCAGGGGTTCCAGGAAAATCCGTACGGTACCTTCTCCGGGAAAGAATGCCGGAGAATATCTATGAACTGCTGAAAAAGGCGGGAGAGCTGGCCGAGACCATGGGATTCCATCTTTTTCTTGTGGGAGGGATTGTCCGGGACATGGTGATGAGGGTCGATAATCTGGATGTGGACCTGGTGGTGGAAGGGGACGGCGTGGTGTTCGCCAGGGTTCTGGGAAACGCTTTCGGCGCCAAGGTCTCTCCACATGAAAAGTACAAGACGGCCGTGATCCGCCTTCCCGGGGGGGTGAGAATTGACGTGGCCACGGCAAGGCTGGAATATTACCGGATGCCCGGCGCATTTCCCGAGGTGGAGGAATCCAATCTGAAACTGGATCTTTCCCGGCGGGACTTTACGATCAACACCATGGCCGTGGCCTTGAATCCCCAACGGTTTGGCGAGCTGATCGATTACTTCGGCGCCCAGCGGGATATTCGGGAAAAGAAGATCCGGGTCCTGCACTCCCTGAGCTTTGTCGAGGATCCTTCCCGGATTCTCCGGGCCGTTCGATTTGAGAAGCGTCGCGGCTTTTCCCTGGGCAAGCAGACGATCTCCCTGGTTTCCTCAGCCGTTCACGCCGGTTTCCTCCGGAATATCCCAGGAAGAAGAATTTTTCATGAAATGAGGCAGATCCTCCAGGAAGAGGATCCGATCCGCTGCATGGACCGGCTCCGGGAATTGAAGGTGCTTGAGGCGATCCATCCGGACCTGATTTTCGATGAGCCGATGCGGGAGGCCTTCCATGCGGTTCGAGAAACGCTCCTGTGGTTCCGCCTTCTCTACACCCGCGAAAAAGTCCGGGTCTGGTTCCTCTACTTTCTGGCGATGACGGAGTCCATGGATCCTCAAACCGTCGTTGCTCTCGGGGATGCCTTCGGATTGAGGAGAGAAGATGCCGAAATCCTCCTTTCCTCACGGGAGAAGGTTCGGGAAATCATGCGAAGAATGGCGTCCCTGCCTGACATTCTGCCGTCGCAGGCGGTCGACATCCTGGAAAAAGCGTCCCTGGAAGAAATTCTGTACGCCATGTCGCGATCCAAATCTGCCAGCTTCAAAAAGATCTTTTCCACCTATGTGACAACGTGGCGGAACTACAGACCGCCGATTTCGGGCCGGGATCTTCTGGCTATCGGGTTTTCCGGAAACCGGGAGCTGGGCGCCTGCCTGAAGGAAATCCGTGACCGGTGCCTGAACGGGGAAATCCGCGATTTTGCCGGTGCCCTGGCGTTTGCGCAATCCCGGCTGGCAGAGACCCGGGGGGAGCGATCCCCGGGGGAGCCGCCTCGGGTCTGAGAGGCTAGAAATGGGTCAGGGGTCGCTTCCCGATGGAAAAGACATTGAAGCCCAGCTCAAAACAGCGTCGGGGGTCCAGAATATTCCGGCCGTCAAAAATAAAGGCTGGCTTCTCCGCCTGACGGTAAAGCCGAGCATAATCGAGTTCGCCGTAGAGCGCCCACTCGGTCATGATCGCGATGGCATGGCATCCCCTGGCAGCCTCGTAGGGATCATCCACAAAATGGACCGTGCCCCGGGCGTCGGCCAGATCGATTCTGGCGTTATCAAGGGCTTTGGGATCCGTGATCACGACCTCGGCCTGTTCTTCCAGAAGCCGGCGGGCGACGTAAATGGCCGGGCTTTCCCGCGTATCGCCCGTGTTGGCCTTGAAAGCGAACCCGAAAAGGCAGATCCGCTTGCCTGACAAGGTGTTGAACATGGCGGTCAGCATGTTCCTGACAAACCGTTCCTGCTGGTAGCCGTTGATTTTTATGACGCCTTCCCAGTAATCGGCCACGTCCTCGAGGCCGTAGTATCGGCAGAGATAGACCAGGTTGAGAATATCCTTCTTGAAGCAGGAGCCCCCGAAACCGATGCTGGCATTCAGAAAGCGGGAGCCGATGCGGCTGTCCGTCCCGATGGCCCTTGCCACTTCGGATATGTCGGCCTCCGTCTTTTCACAGAGGGCGGAGATGGCATTGATGGAGGAAACCCGCTGGGCCAGAAAGGCGTTGGATACCAGCTTCGAAAGCTCACTGCTCCAGATGTTGGTGGTGAGAATCTTCTCCCGGGGGACCCAGTTTGCATAAATTTCAGCCAGCGTGTTTCTTGCTTTCAACCCCTCTTCCGTCTCCCGGGAACCGATGAGAACCCGATCCGGGTTTTTCAAATCATTGATGGCCGTTCCTTCGGCAAGAAATTCCGGGTTGGAAAGGACGTCAAACCGGACATGGTTTTGCGATGTGTTGAGGATGCGCTCCATGGCCTGGGCGGTGCGGACCGGGAGGGTGCTTTTTTCAACGACGATTTTCGGCGAAGTGGAGTGTTCCAGGATCTGGCGGGCCGTCTTCTCCCAGTACTGAAGATCCGCAGCCATGCCGGCTCCCGTTCCGAAGGTCTTGGTGGGCGTGTTGACGCTGACGAAGATGATCTCGTTTTCCCGGATGCCCTGTTCGATGTTCGTACTGAAAAAGAGGTTGCGGTTCCGGGTGGCCTTGACGAGCTCATCGAGGCCCGGTTCATAGATCGGCAGGACATCGGAATTCCACTGGGCGATGCGGTCGGGGTTGATGTCCACAATCGTCACTCTGTACTGCGGGCACTGGTGGGCAATCATGGCCATGGTGGGGCCGCCGACGTAACCGGCGCCGATGCAGAGGATATGCTTTTCAAATGTCATAAGACTCCATCCTTGGAATGAGTTGAGGAGATTCCGTCAACGGGGTTCAACCCAGCCTGTTCCGGAAATAGGATATCGCAAGTTCCAATCCCTTTTCAAGCGAAGTGCCCGGCTGCCAGTTCAGAATCCTCCTGGCGAGAGAAATCTCCGGCTTCCGTTGGATGGGATCGTCCTGAGGCAGGGGCAAAAAAAGAATCCGGGAAGATGAGGCCGTCATGGCGAGAATTTTTTCGGCAAGCTCGAGAATGGTGAATTCCACCGGGTTGCCCAGGTTGACCGGTCCTGAGATTTCCGGCGGTGTGTTCATCAACCGGATCAGGCCTTCGACCAGGTCATCGACATAACAGAATGACCGGGTCTGCGAACCGTCGCCATAAATGGTGATGTCTCTTCCTGTGAGGGCCTGAATCATGAAATTGCTGACGACACGGCCGTCGTTCAAGGCCATGCGGGGGCCATAGGTGTTGAAAATCCTGGCGATCTTCGCATCCACGCCATTCTGGCGGCGGTAGTCCATCATCAGGCATTCCGCGGCCCTTTTCCCTTCATCGTAACAGCTGCGTATCCCGATGGGGTTGACCCGCCCCCAGTATGCTTCATGCTGGGGATGGACCTCCGGATCACCGTAGACCTCCGACGTGGACGCCTGAAGAATTCTGGCTTTAACCCGCTTGGCGATCCCCAGGGCGTTGATGGCGCCCATGACGTTGGTTTTGATGGTTTTAATGGGGTTGTGCTGATAATGAACGGGAGAAGCCGGACAAGCGAGATTGTAAATCTGGTCCACCTCCAGGTAGATGGGCAGGGTGATGTCGTGACGGATCAGCTCGAATCGGGGATTGCTGACCATGTGAAGGATGTTGTCCTTGCTGCCGGTGAAAAAATTGTCCAGGCAGAGGATATCATGACCCTCAGCGAGCAGCCGCTCGCAGAGATGGGACCCAAGAAAGCCGGCTCCACCGGTAATCAATATGCGCATGACGATGCCTGCAGGGATGTTTCCGTTGATTTGTGTTCAAGACTCTTCAGAAGCTGTTCGGGACGCTTGATTTTACGCCGATATCCTTATAGCATCAGCACCAAAATGTAAAATCTTTTTTATGTCAAATATCGTGCCAGTGTTGAGACTTTCATCGACCCGTCTGCCGCCTTGATGTTGTATCCGAGCGATCATGGGATGAACCTGTCTCATCGGGAATATCTTAAAAGGGAATAAAGTATGCAAGAATCAGGAAAACTTTTCGTTGTGGCGACACCGATCGGCAATCTGGAGGATATCACCCTCCGGGCGATCCGGGTTCTCAAGGGGGTCTCTCTGGTTGCCGCCGAGGACACCCGGAGAACCCGCACGCTCTTTGAAGCTTATTCGATCAGCACGCCCCTGATCAGCCTTTATGAGCACAATGAATTCAAAAGGAGCCGGACGTTGATGGATCGGCTCAAGGAAGGCCATGATGTGGCCTACGTCTCTGACGCGGGAACCCCCGGGATCTCCGATCCGGGTTTTGTATTGATTCGCCAGGCCCTGGAATGCGGCATCCAGGTGATTCCCATCCCGGGGGCGTCCGCCTGTATCGCGGCCCTGTGCGTTTCCGGTATTCCAATGGATTCCTTTGTTTTCATGGGGTTCCTGCCTGCCAGGGGAAACAGGCGGAGGGAGTTGCTGGCTTCGTTACACAATGAATCACGGACAATGATTTTCTATGAAGCTCCCCACCGATTGCCGGCTTCCCTGGAAGACATCGGTTCTGCTTTCGGCAACCGGGAGATCGTGATTGCGCGAGAGCTGACAAAGCTTCATGAGGAGATTTCACGGGGCAGGCTGCAGGACCTTCTGGCCGGCCTGCGCGACAGGCGGATCAAAGGGGAAATCACACTGGTCATCGCGGGGCGGGAGCCGGAGTCCAGGGCCTGGTCTGACGAAGACGTTCGAAGCCTCTATTTCCGGCATCGGGAGGAAACCGGTTTGTCCGATCGGGATGTCGTGGACCGGATCGTCGAAGAAACGGGAATATCCAGGAAGCGGGTTTATGCAATTGTGATTGCCGTCATTTCTGAAAATCCCGGACCTGATCGCTGAGGCGTTTCCTTCGCGGTTCCCGGAAGGATGGAAATTGGGGGCTTCAGCGATAATGTATTGAACTAAGTGGATATCTATGATAATTTCCTGAAGAATTCGGGTTTTAACCAGAGAAGGGCATACGGAAGAATTGCAGGGTCAGCGATCATAAAAACCGGAGAGTAAAGGGATGAGCGGAGATTCAGAGGTTCCGGAATTCAGCAGGGGCGGGGAATTCGCCATAAATAAAGGCACGATGAAACAGCATCTGCCGGGGCCTGGGGACAGGATTTATGATCTTAACGAGATCGTTGAGGACTCCCGGACAAAAATTTATGATCTCAACGATGTTGTCGAGGAGCCGGATATTTTGCGGAACAGGGAGCCTCATGAGGTCCTGGTGATCGATGGAAGAGGCTATGAAAAGGAACCACCGCCGGCAGATATCATCCATGATCTCGTCGATGCCATAGAAGAAAAGCCGATCCTGGATCAGCCCCATGGCCTTTCGCAGGAAGAAGTGGGGAGACTGATTACGGAAACCGTTGAAAAAATGGCCCGGGAAATGATTCCGGTCATTGCGGAAAGAGTCATTAGAGAAGAAATCGAAAAATTGAAACAGGATTCTGAGGAGGAGGCTGTATAGTATGATATACCGAAGCAGAAATGTTATCTTTTCCGTGCTGTTGGTGACCGTGCTGATTCTTTCGGGGTGTGCCCCGGGAAAATCGGCCGCTGTGTTGAAAGACGGCAACAGGGAAGAGGTTCATCGGATTGCCGTGTTTCCCGTTTTCAATGAGACTTCTGATCAGCAGGCCGCCCGGCTTTTGAGGGAAAAGATCCAGAACGCCCTTTACTTCAAGGGATATCCCAAAATTATGGCCCAGTTTGTTGATGAGACATTGAACGGCGAACAGGTTAAGGAGCCGGAGATACAGGATAAAGCGGAATGTTCCCGGGAACTGGGAAGGCAGATGCAGGTTGACGCCGTTCTTTATTGCGACCTGCAGGAAAGCCGGACCCATTATTATTGGCTCTATTCGCCTCTGTCCGTTTCCGCTGTTTTTGAATTGCGGAGCGCCAGAAGCGGCCAGTTGCTCTGGCGGAGTTCCTACAGCACCATCAAGAGAACCTATGGCCTGTCAAAGGATTCCCTTCGGTTAAAGGGCGCCCAGGTCTATGAAGACGCGATTCAGGAACTGGTTGATCAGGCGATGAAGGGAATCCCTGACAGTTCCGAGGTTCTTGGGTGAATTGGCGGACGGACGGCTTTGTGATGGAAGGTGATGGGCTTCCGGATCAATATTAAAGCGGATTTTCTATCGGAAATCCCATCGGGTTCTTTATCATTCCTGACGGAAATTGAAAGGGGCCATTCTTTACCGATTTCTGCAACGGGGGAATCGCCGATCCTCGAATGAATATACCTAATATTTTAACTCTGCTGCGCATTATTCTCACCCCCGTGTTGGTCATCTTTCTGATGGAAGGCTCGTATTTCAAGGCCCTCATCGTATTTGCCGTTTCCGGTCTGTCCGACGGGCTGGACGGATTTCTGGCGCGCACTCTGAAGCAGCAGACGAAGCTGGGGGCCTATCTGGATCCCATTGCCGATAAAGCCCTGTTAACCAGCAGTTTTTTGACGCTCGCCATCCTGGGAATTCTTCCCGGGTGGCTCACCGTCGTCGTCATCAGCAGGGATTGCATCATTTTGCTCGGCATTGCGGTTCTGTCCTTTATGTCCATATCCGTTGAAATCCGCCCCGCCTTCATCAGCAAGGTCACCACCATGTTACAACTTCTGACGGTGCTGATGGTGTTGATGGTCCATGGCCTGGCCGGCGGAGGGGAATACAGCGGAATGTATCTGATGTACTGGGTAACCGCCCTGGTGACGATTCTATCCGGAATTGTCTATTTGATCCGTGGCATTCGCTTAATCAATTCTCTGCAGTAGGGCCTTTTGCAACGGGCTTTGTGTGCGGGATACTGAACGGGTAAACCTGTCAGATGGCAGGCCGAGAAATCTTTTCCCGGGTTCTCTTCCCGAGGGATGGGAAGAAGGCGGGAAAAAGCAAAGGAGTTTAGTTTTTGCCTTGACAAGAGACCGATTTGTTGTTAGGTATTACGCCCTGTTTGGCGGTAAGATAAGCGTGAAGGCACGTAGCTCAGGGGGAGAGCGCCATCCTGACGCGGTGGATGTCCAGGGTTCAAATCCCTGCGTGCCTACCATTTTTTACAATGCAAGCCTGCAGAGCGATTCGTCTCACCGACTCAAGAAGATATGATCTGTTGGGAAAGGGCATCCGCAAAGATAACGCGCTGATGCCCTTTCTTTAATAAAGGGAATTAAAGAGTCCTTAACCTGGATGTTAATATTGGGATTATGAAGGAAATCAAGATTGTTTTACCCGATGGATCAAAGCGGGCTTATCCGGAAGGAGTCACCGTAAAGGAAGTCGTATCTTCCTTGAATCCGAGGGTGCTTGCTGTGACCGTAGCGGCCAGATTCAACAGGGGCCTCATTGACATGAACCGCTCGCTCACCGAGGACGGAACACTGGAACTGGTCGATGTCGCGTCCCGTGAAGGTCTGGAAATTCTTCGGCACAGCATATCTCATGTGATGGCTCAGGCCGTTCAGGATATTTTCCCCGGGGTGCTGGTCAGTATCGGTCCGGCCATTGAAGACGGCTTTTATTACGATTTTGAATATGACAACACCTTCACCCTGGAGGATCTCGAAAAAATAGAAACCCGGATGCAGGAAATTATAAAGGAAGATCTTCCGTTTATGCGGGAAGAGGTTTCCCGCGGGGAGGCCATATCCTTTTTCCAGGGCAAGGGCGAGTCTTACAAGGTCGAGCTGTTAAAGGATCTGCCCGAAGAGGTGAAAACCGTCAGCCTTTACAGGCAGAGCGGCTACACCGATCTCTGCCGGGGGCCTCACATCCCCTCGACGTCCATGATCCGTGCCTTCAAGCTTCTCAACGTCGCCGGCGCATACTGGCGCGGAGACGAGCGGAACAAGATGCTCCAGCGTATCTATGGAACCGGTTTCGCCACGCGGAAGGATCTGGAGGAGTATCTCCGGATTATCGAAGAGGCCAAAAAGCGGGACCACCGCAAGCTGGGAAGGGATCTCGATCTTTTCCAGGTCAGCGAAGAGGCGGGAGCCGGGCTGATCATCTTCCATCCCAAGGGGACCATGCTGCGCACCCTGATAGAGGATTGGGAGAGGAAGGAACATTTGAAGCGCGGGTATGGCATGGTCATGGGGCCTCAGATTCTGAAGGTGGATCTCTGGAAGAAATCCGGCCACTTCGATCACTATCGGGAAAACATGTATTTCACCGAAGTGGAAGGGCAATCCTACGGGATCAAGCCGATGAACTGCCTTTCCCATATGCTGATTTACAAATCCAAGATGCGGAGCTATCGGGATCTTCCCCTTCGCTACTTTGAGCTTGGCACAGTCCACCGGCATGAAAAGACGGGGGTTCTGCACGGCCTGATGCGTGCGCGGCAGTTTACCCAGGATGACGCCCACATCCTTTGCACCCCGGAACAGCTGAATTCGGAAATCCGGGCCATCGCGGATTTTGTCGGCTATGCCATGAAAATCTTCGGGTTCGAATATGAAGTCGAATTGAGCACCCGGCCGGGAAACTCCATAGGGACCGACGAGGACTGGGACTTGGCGACTTCCGCTCTGGAGAACGCCCTAAAGGACAACGCCATGAGCTATGATATCAACGAAGGCGACGGCGCGTTTTACGGCCCCAAGATTGATTTCAAGCTCAAGGACGCGCTGAAGCGAAAGTGGCAGTGTGCGACTATCCAATGCGACTTTACCCTGCCGGAGAGGTTTGATCTCACGTATGTCGGGGCGGATGGCGAAAAACATCGGCCTGTGATGCTTCATCGCGTTATTCTCGGTGCGATTGAGCGGTTCATGGGAATTCTGATCGAGCATTACGGCGGGGCCTTTCCCCTTTGGCTGTCTCCGGTGCAGGCCGTTCTCGTTACGGTCACGGACCGGCACATCCCGTATGGAGAAACGGTCTGTTCGCAGCTTCTGGAAGCCGGGATTCGCGTGGAGTCAGACTTTCGAAACGAGAAGCTGGGTTATAAGATTCGAGAAGCTCAGACCCAGAAAATACCGTACATGCTGGTGATCGGCGACAAGGAAATGGCGTCGGGGCAGGTCGCGCCCCGAGAGCGTGGCGGGGACAATCTGGGAGCCATGCCGGTTTCTTCCTTTATTGAGCTTGTGCAGGATAGGTGCAGGCGGTATTTGTAATGCGGACGGAAGCGCCATGCTTCAGCGGCAGGGGAAGGAAATCCAGGTATATTCTTTTAACGATGCAGGAGGTGTCCAATAGCTAAGGATCTGAAGATCAATACTGAGATCAAGGTGCCCGCGGTCAGGGTGATCGGCCATACGGGAGAGCAGTTGGGGATATTGACCCTGGCTGAGGCGCTGGCTGAAGCGAGGAAAGAGGGATTGGATCTGGTGGAAGTCGCCGCCACTTCCGCGCCGCCTGTCTGCCGGATCATGGATTACGGAAAGTTCAGGTACCAGCAGAGCAAGAAGCTTCAGACGGCCAAGAAAAGCCAGAGCACCATCCAGGTAAAGGAGATTCGGCTGAGACCGAAGACTGAGGAGCACGATCTTCAAGTCAAGGTCAAGCATATCAAAAAGTTTCTTGAACAGCATGACAAGGTAAAAGTGAGCGTCCTGTTCCGGGGAAGGGAAATCGCCTTTACGGAGATCGGGCGTAGGCTCCTGGAAGAGATAAAAAGTGTATTGGGTGACAGCTGCACCATAGATCAACAGCCGAAACTGGAAGGCAGAAGTATGGTGATGGTTTTATCCCCTAAGAAATAGCGGATCATGACATAGCGGGGTTTTCGTTCCTTTCCGGGATTTAGGGGCAGGGAATCCTGTTTGCCGTGTTTTATTTGATTGTACGATATTCTAACAGACTGAACTGCCTCTGCGGGCAGCTTGGAGACCAAGGGGAGAAGAATGCCGAAACTAAAAACACACCGTGGCGCTGCGAAGCGCTTTAAACTGACCGGCAGCGGAAAAGTCCGGAGGCACCATGCCAATGCCAGCCACATTCTGACGACAAAAACGACAAAGCGTAAAAGAAACCTGAGAAAATCCGCCATTCTTGACAAAAGGGATGAAAGGCAGATTAAACGACTGATTCCCTATCTGTAGGAGGCGCCGTCTTTTCGGAGCCGAGGAACAGGGAGTGGAATTACACATAGGAGGCTTAGGATCATGCCTAGGGTTAAAAGAAGTGTTACCGCCAAGAAAAAGAGAAGAAAGATTTTCAAATTAGCCAAAGGGTTCTTTGGTGCGAGGAGCCGGTTGCTGCGGACGGCGACGGAAGCCGTGGACCGGGCTTTGAGTTATGCCTTTCGGGATCGCAGGGTACGGAAGAGGGAATTCAGGAAGCTATGGATTGCCAGAATCAATGCCGCTTCGCGCGCACAGGGTCTGACCTACAGCCGGCTCATGGACGGCTTGAGAAAGGCCAATGTAGAGATTGACCGAAAAGTGCTGGCCGATATCGCCATTAATGACCCCCGCGGGTTTTCGGAAATCGTTCTTCTCGCAAAGCGTGAGCCTGTTTCATGATTGAAGATCTGGAGAAACTGCGGAAGGAGGCGGAGACTGAGATAAAGGCGGCGAAAGCCGAAGCGGATCTGTCTGCCGTAAGGGTCAAATTCCTGGGAAGAAAGGGACTGCTGACCCAGTATCTGCGCAATTTAGGCCAATTAAGCATCGAGGAGAAGCAGCTTTACGGAAAGCGGGCAAACGAGATCAAGGACATCCTGGCTTCAAGCTTTGAAGAAGCCCAGGGGGCCCTGGCCGCTCTGAAAAGGGAGGACGCCCTTCGCAGAGAGGCGATTGATGTCACGCTGCCCGGCAGGCGCAGCGGCTATGGCCGGATCCATCCGGTTACACAGGTTCTCGAAGAAATTTGTGCCATATTTTCAGGAATCGGTTTTTCCATTGTTGACGGGCCGGAGATTGAAAAGGATTATTACAATTTCGAGGCTCTGAACATCCCCAAGGATCACCCCGCCAGGGACATGCAGGACACGTTTTATATCGAGGAAACGGTCGTGCTGCGTACCCATACCTCTCCCGTTCAGATTCGGATCATGGAGAAGCAGGCGCCCCCGGTGAGAATCATTTCTCCAGGGCGCGTGTATCGCCCGGATTCCGACGTTTCCCATACGCCGATGTTTCATCAGGTTGAGGGCCTGCTGGTCGACAGGGGCGTCACTTTCGGCGACCTCAAGGGCATTCTCGACGCGTTTCTCAAGCAGATCTTCGGGGAGGAAACGGTGATCCGCTTCCGGCCCAGCTATTTTCCCTTTACGGAGCCCAGCGCAGAGGTGGATATCCGGTGCGTCATGTGCAAAGGCAGCGGCTGCCGCATATGCGGGCAGAGCGGCTGGCTGGAAATCCTCGGGTCGGGCATGGTAGATCCTGCCGTTTTTGAGAATGTCGGTTATGATCCGGAAGAGTTTACAGGGTTTGCCTTCGGCCTGGGAGTGGAGCGTATTGCCATGCTCAAATACGGGATTACCGACATCCGCCTTTTCTTTGAGAACGAATGGCGGTTTCTTCAGCAGTTTTAATAACAGGGTGGTATCTCATTCGTGAGTAAAAGATCATTATGCAAGTAAGTTTAAGATGGCTTAAAGACTATGTGGACATTGATCTGACGCCCGCCGAGGTTGCGGACTGTCTGACCATGACCGGCCTCGAAGTTGATGCGGTGCGGGAAGTTGGACCCTCCTTTAATCATGTCGTGGTGGCGAAGATTCTGTCAATCCGCCCCCATCCCAACGCCGACAAACTTCACCTGTGTGACGTGACAACGGGAGCTGAAACCCTGCCCATCGTCTGTGGAGCGGACAATATCCACGAGGGTGATGTTGTGCCCCTGGCCAGGGTGGGTGCGACCATTCCGGGAGGTTATACCATAAAGCGTTCAAAGCTGCGTGGCGAGTACTCGGATGGGATGCTCTGCTCCGAGGAGGAATTGGCCATCGGTGAAGATGCGACAGGCATCATGATCCTGTCTCCCGATCTTCCCCTGGGAGGCGACCTTGCCGAGGTCCTCGACTTGAAGGATACGGTCTTTGACATCGGAATCACGCCAAACCGTTCCGACTGCCTCTCCATGATCGGCATCGCCCGGGAAATAGCCGCTCTCACCGGCCGGACGGTCCGTCTGCCGGAGATCCGCTTCCAGGAAAGGGATGAAGACATCCAGGGGCTTGCTTCGGTGCAAATCCTTGATCCCGATCTCTGCCCGCGTTATACGGCGCGCATGGTCCGGAATGTAACGGTGGGGCCTTCCCCCCTGTGGATGCGGTTGCGCCTTGAAGCCGTCGGGCTTCGTTCCATCAGCAATGTCGTCGATGTGACGAACTTTGTCATGATGGAACTGGGGCAGCCCCTTCATGCCTTTGACTACCGTTTTCTGGAGGAGAACCGTATCGTGGTCCGGCGGTCAACGCAGGGAGAGCGATTCGTCTCCCTCGACGAAAAGGAGCGTATTCTCAAGGCCGACACCCTGATGATCTGTGACGGCGTCAAACCGGTGGCTATTGCCGGCATCATGGGGGGATTCAATTCGGAAATAAAGCCGGATACACGGGATATCCTCCTGGAAAGCGCCTACTTTACGCCCTCCTCCATCCGGCGCTCAGCCAGGGATTTGGGCATGAGTACGGATGCGGCCTTTCGCTTCGAGCGCGGGATTGATCCGGAAGGCCTTGTTCGGGCGCTGGACAGGGCCGCCCAATTGACCGCCCAGCTCTCTGGAGGGTCGATCTGCAGGGGAAGGATTGACGAACATCCGAGGCAGGTAAAGACCGTTGAGGAAATTTCCCTGCGCTGCGGGAGAGCCAATGCTGTTCTGGGAACGAAGATCCCTGCGGCGGACATGGCGAAAATCCTGGAAAATCTGGGTATGGAAGTCAGCCGGAAAGAGGGCGGAGAAGAGGAATATCTGGTCAAGCCTCCCTCCTTCAGAGTCGATATTACCCGCGAGATTGATCTCGTGGAAGAAATCGCAAGAATCCATGGCTACCATCATATCCCGGTGACGCTCCCTCTCGCGGGGATGGTTCCGGCTCACAGGAGTTTAAGAAGAGTCCTCGAGGAAAAGATTCGGAACCACCTGACAAGCAATGGATTATCTGAAGTCATTACCTACAGCTTTATTTCTCCAGATGCCGCTGATATCCTGGCGCTGAATGTTGAGGATGAGCGCAGAAAGGTCGTTTCGATTTCAAATCCGCTGACGGAAGAGCAGTCGGTCATGCGGACCACCTTGATTTACGGCCTGCTTAAGGTGATGCGCGAAAATGTCAATGCCGGGGATTATAATCTGAAGATTTTTGAGTTCGGCAAAATCTTTCTGCAGGGGAAGCCTGGAGAACTGCCCACGGAGAAGAAGCGGTTGGGGTGTCTTATGACAGGCATGCGGGATGATGAGTTGTGGTCTTTGGGAGAGCCGGGTGTCGATTTCTACGATTTGAAAGGCTGCGTTGAAAGCCTGACCGACAGCTTGGGGCTGAATGGGGTTCAGTTCCGTTCAAAGGCGCGCGAGACCTTCCTCCATCCGGGCAGGGCCTGTGGAATTTTTCTCGGTGAAAAATCCATAGGGTTCATGGGGGAGGTTCATCCGGATGTGCTTTCCCGCATGGATTTGAAGAACCGCGCCCTGGTTTTTGAATTGGATGTAGATGCCATCTCCGGGGAGGTTCCACAGAGTGTCACCTACAGGGAGTTTTCACGTTATCCGGAGAGCTCGAGGGATGTTGCCTTCGTCATCGATTCGACCATGGAAGTGGGTGACATGCTGGATATGGCCCTTTCAACAGGTGAAGATTTGCTTGAAAGAGTCCGTATTTTTGATGTATATGCCGGTGCTGGCATTCCTGAAGGAAAGAAGAGTCTGGGGTTGAGGTTTACGTACCGGTCCTTTACTGCGACATTAACGGATGATACGGTGAACCGGGTTCACTCAACGATCGTTCAACGGATCGTTGACCGGACGGGAGCTCAGATCAGATGATTGGCGCCAGAGCATCTGTACCATTTCAAGGAGGTCTCAAATGACTAAGATAGATATCATTCAGAATGTATATGAAAAATTGGGTTTTTCCAAAAAAGACTCGGCCCGCATCGTCGAGTCTGTTTTTGATATCATTAAGGAAAGTCTCGGGCGGGGTGAAAAGATCAAGATATCCGGTTTCGGTAATTTTGTCGTTAAAGAGAAAAAATCGCGAAGAGGAAGAAACCCGCAGACCGGAGATGAAATTTCCATCTCAGAACGCAGGGTTTTGACTTTCAAATCCAGCCAGGTCCTCAGGAAAGCGCTCAACGATTGAAGTCTTCAGGAAAAATGGTATGCCTTAACTTCGGAAAGCCGGGCAGGCCTTTTCGATTCAACTCACCGTTCATTCAGGTGTTGAGGCAGGGGAACTGAAAACATCATTTTTTTATCTGATTTCTGAAGATCGGGATCAGCGACAAAATTCATAATGAACGATGTCCTTCCCCCGGAAAAAGCATATTTCCGCATCAGCGAAGTGAGCCGAATTCTTGGGGTTGAGCCTTCTGTCCTCCGCTACTGGGAATCGGAATTCAAGTCCGTGCGGCCGGTTCGGACAAAAGCCGATCAAAGGCTGTACCGGAGACAGGATGTTCAAGAACTGATGACGATCAAGACCCTCCTCTACGAAGAGTTCTTTACGATAAAAGGTGCGAAAAGACAGCTTCTTCTGCGGAAGCGGGGACGCGAGGCTCAAGCCGGCGAAACGGATACGGCTCGGAAGCTGGCGGAAATCAAGACGGGATTGACACAACTTCGGGAGTGGCTCAAAGAATAATAAAACAGATTTTTTACCTCACCGTGCCACAGTGAGGCATCTTCATACAGGATGTCGAGGCGTACACCGCGCCTGTCGAACGATTTTTTCCTCAGCCCTTTGAAAAATGCGGAACCCGGCGGGACCAGGCTGTGTTTTCAAAGGGCTTTATTGTTGACTATGGCCGGATTTTTCACCGGCCGATCAATCAAGAGATTATTTTTTCTTGGAAGCCCGCTTGGAGGCCTTCAGCGGGTTGATCGCCTGGACTTCCTTGATTTCGAGCTTGACATGGGAAGCGCTGGGACATTTTCCCTTGAGCCATTTGATGGCAGGCTCGGGATAGAGTTTGCAGTAGTTTCCACTTTCAAATTCAACGATCTTATTGCATCCGAGGCAACTGTCGATAACGGGTTTGCAGGAACCGCCGGCATAGCTGCACCCTTTTTTGGTCATGAATCCGCAGTCGGTTCCCGGTTTGATTGTTGAACAAAGCATTTCTCTTACCTCTTGAGCTTTATTTAATATCCAAGGGCGTGATCACTAACAGAACAATCGGGGCCTGTCAAGCAAAACTTGGCGAGTCCTTTCCCGGAAGAAAATTTTTGTAAGCCTCAGCCGAATTCATTGACTTCATGGCAGTTTCGTGCTAGCAAGCTGTGTTGCGGAAATTAAGGGATCTTTGTGATGAAATCTTCCCGGCTGGTTTCAATTTTTTTGCGGTCCCTCTTGATCCAGGCGTCCTTTAATTTCTGGAGAATGCAAAATCTGGGTTTTGTCTATGCCCTGATTCCTTTTATCCGGTTGCTGAACCGTGATCGGGGGCGCACGCAGGAGTTGCTGGTGCGGCACCTGCAATTGTTTAACAGCCATCCTTATATGACCGGCCCCATTCTTGGCTCGGTTGTTCACATTGAAGAGGAAAACCTGAAGAAGCAATCCATCCAAAATGAAGATGCCGGCACCTTGAAAAACGCCCTTTGCGGACCCTACGCGGCTATAGGGGATTCATTTTTCTGGGGAGCGTATCGTCCGCTGTCCGCCTTGGCCGGCGTGCTGCTGGCCGTTCATGAATCTGTTGCCGCGCCTCTGATTGCCTTCTGCATGTACAATTCGGTGGCTTTATGGGTGCGATGGAAGGGATTTACCGAGGGCTACCGATTGGGTAAAATGGGGATCGATTTTGTGCGGCGCTTGGACCTTCTCGGGAAGGCAAGGAAGATCCGCTGGATTTCCCTGTCCTTTCTTGCCCTTCTGGCGGCATTCATCGCCTCGAAAGACGTTGCGGTTCCCCTTGTTCCCCTGGTGCGGATCGGCATGAAAATCGGGGTGCTTTTCTGTATCCTCTTGTGCTTCTGGGCCGTCAAGAAGGGGGTGTCTCCCGCGCACATTCTGTACGGGATGGTGGTGATCGTTTTCCTTCTGTGCACAGTAAAATGACTGAAATTCGGACGTTTGAACTGAAAAATAAACTGGGTCTTCATGCCCGCGCTGCGGCAAAACTTGTAAGTGCCGCCAGAGGATTTAAGTCAAAAATTGTTCTGGAAAGAGATGGTCGGGAGGTTAATGGAAAAAGTCTCCTGGGCATCCTGACCCTGGCCTGTCCTCAAGGAAGCCGGGTGACGGTCCGGGCGGAAGGTGCCGATGCCCTTCAGGCCATAGAAAGTCTCGAAGGGCTTTTTGAGGATAAATTTGGTGAATCATGAGCATAACGGACGATGTTAAAAAGACGTTCGTGTTGAAAGGGATCGGTGTTTCCCCGGGGATCGCCTGTGGGAAGGCTTTCCTCTTTGATCCGCTGGGAAGTGATCTTTCCTTGTACAAACTGAGTGACACATCCCTGATCCCTCAGGAAATCAAGCGCTTTGAAGCCGCTTTAAAGGAGTCCGAGAGGGAGCTCCGTGCCATCAAGGATGGCATTCATGGCAAGATCGGTTCCGAGCCCCTGTATATTATTGATGTCCATCTTATGCTGTTACGGGATCAGGCGTTCATCCGCCACACCGTCGGGCATATCAAGGAATCGTGCGTCAATGCCGAATGGGCCGTCCGAATGACCCTGGATCAATACCGGGAATTGTTCGACCGGGTGGAGGATGAATATATCCGCAGTCGATTCAGTGACATCCAGTATGTGGGAAAGCGAATCCTCCGCAATCTTTCGGGAGAAAAGAGAACGCCCTTTTCCGAAATCCGGGAAGAGGTTATTGTTGTGGCTTCGGATCTTTCTCCGGCTGATACGGCCCAGATGATGGTTCACAAGGTCCTGGGATTCGCCACGGATATGGGTGGCAAAACATCCCACACCGCCATTGTCGCCCGTTCGATTGAAATTCCGGCCATTGTGGGTCTGCAGAACATCACGCGCGTCGTTAAAACCAATGACGACTTGATTATTGATGGAACATCGGGGCTGATTATCGTTAATCCCGATCCGGAAGTGGCCAGGCGTTACCAGGAGAAGAAGAAGCATTATGAGCTCGTTCAGGAAGATTTCCTGAAATATGCCCGGCTTCCGGCCATGACGAAAGATCGCTGCCGCGTTGATATCGGCTGCAACATAGAATTTATTGAAGAAATCCCTTCAGCGGTTCTTCATGGCGCAGAAGGAATCGGCCTTTATCGGACGGAATTCATCTATATCAACCGGGATCGTCTGCCGACAGAGGAGGAGCATTTTGCCCATTACCGTCAGGTCGTCGGAATCGAGGGACTGGCCTGGTCGACGATTCGGACCTTCGATCTGGGTGGCGATAAGTTTACCTCCGATCCGAAACTGGCCAAAGAAATGAACCCTCAGCTCGGACTGCGGGCCATACGTTTCTGTCTGAAGGAAGTCGAGCAGTTCAAGGTGCAGTTGCGGGCCATTATCCGCGCCGGCGCCTTCGGCAAGCTCCGGGTCATGTTCCCCATGGTTTCCGGCATCGAGGAGATCCATGAAGCCAAGCGCATCTTCGATATCGTCAAAGGGGACCTGATTGAAGAACATGTTCCCATCGGCCGCGATATTGAAATCGGGGTGATGATTGAAGTGCCTTCCGCGGGCATCGTTGCGGAAGAATTGGCGAAGGAAGTGGATTTTTTCAGCATCGGCACCAATGATCTGATCCAGTATGTCCTGGCGATCGACCGGATCAACGAGCGGGTCGCTTACCTCTACGAGCCCCTTCATCCTGCCGTGTTAAGGCTCATCGCACAGATTACAGCCGCCGGGCACCGAAACGGCATCCGCGTGGCGATGTGCGGCGAGATGGCGGGGGAACCCCTCTACGCGCTGATTCTTCTTGGCCTTGAACTGGATGAGCTGAGCATGAATCCCCTGGGGATTCCCCGGATGAAGAAGATCATCCAGAATGCCACCCTGCAGGAATCCCGCGAACTGTTGAATAAAGTCCTTGCATTCAATTCCGCGACGGAAATACGCGATTATGTGGAGCATTACATGAGGAGGCGGTTTCCCGAGGAGTTCCAGGGGGCTGGACAATAGGGACGCCCGTCGCGGTACAGAGCATCCCCCTTGGCTCCTTCTGCTGGAATCATTTGCCAGGCAGGATGAGCCCTGATTCCTGCTGACGCTGATACTCTCTGACCTCGGAGAGCATTTGTTTCAGCGCCTGCTCCATGGCCTGCGGGAATTTATCCATGGCTTCGCTCAGGGATTTTGCCTCAATAGGGCCCTGAAGAGGCAGGGGGCCCTGTGGAGACATGACCTGGGCCTGACCGATGAAGAGGGCCGCTCTGGAAGAATCCTCCGAGCCGTCCGGTTTTACGGGGATGAGCACGCGGATCGAACCGACCTGCATATCCGTGAAGGAGTCTTCCCGGTAGAGGTTGTTCTGATTGAATTCAATTTTATTCAGCGGTACTTGAGTAAATTTATCCACAAAATTCCCTTTCCTCAGATGATTTTCGCATTGCCTTCAGCGTCCTGTGGATGTTATCCGCCTGCGCATCACGTTCAATGGATGATAAGAAAGATTAACCCTAAAGGAAACTCTGCAGCCCGTCAAGATATTTTCAATCCCTGGCGGAAGGCGGCGCTCCAACCTCACTCCACCTTCCCCGAGTCTGGCCTGCGAACGTTCGCCCCCCGGAGTCCTTTCCCGATCTTCTTCTTCCCTGATCCTGGGAAACCTGGACCTGTTGACGATGACGCTGAAGGAAATGCGGTTAGGGAATGCCCTGCCGCTTCGGGGCATTTTCGGTGCACTCAGAGAAGCGAAGGTGCGGTCGCAGGCTCCGGCGACGGTAATGAAAAAGACGAACCCTGAACTGGAAGCATCCCGAATTCAGGGTTCAATAAATGCCCGACGTTGCCGCATGCGTATACGATTCGCCCGTTCTGTGCGGAAAGGCACCTTACCTGATGGAATAAAAAGTGGCCTTCCCGCGGTAAACGGCGTAGCTTCCCAGTTCCTCTTCGATGCGCAGCAGTTGATTGTACTTGGCCAGACGCTCGCTGCGGGACAGGGAGCCGCTCTTGATCTGGCCGCAGTTCGTTGCGACGGCGACATCCGCCATGAAACTGTCTTCCGTTTCTCCGGAACGATGGGAGACGATGTTCGTATAGCCGGCTTCTTTGGCTGTCTGAATCGTTTCCAGGGTTTCCGTCAAGGAGCCGATCTGATTCAGCTTGATCAGGATGGAGTTGGCAATGCCCCTGGAAATGCCCATCTCGAGACGTTTCCTGTTGGTAACGAAGAGGTCGTCTCCGACAATCTGTATCCGGGACCCCAGGGCCTCTGTGAGAGATTTCCAGCCCTCCCAGTCGTCTTCAGCCAGGCCGTCTTCCAGGGAGATGATCGGGTAGCGGTTTACCAGGTCTTCATAGAAGCGGATCATCTCCTCTGCGGTTTTTTCCGGGTTTTTCTCCGCGGCCAGCAGATATTTCCCGTCTTTATAGAAGGAACTGGCAGCGGCATCCAGGGCGATGAAGATGTCTTTCCCCGGCTCATAGCCCGCCAGGACGATCGCTTCAATGATCACGGCGAGGGCTTCCTCATTGGATTTCAGGTTGGGGGCGAATCCCCCCTCGTCTCCAACAGCCGTGTTGTATCCCTTGCCTTTCAGGACGGTCTTGAGCCTGTGGAAAACTTCCGCACTCATGCGCAGGCCTTCGCGGAACGTCGGCGCTCCTGCGGGCATGATCATAAACTCCTGGATGTCGACATTGTTGTCGGCATGCTGACCCCCATTGATGATGTTCATCATGGGAACGGGAATGTCCTTGGCCTGGACGCCGCCGAGGTATCGGTAAAGGGGAAGCTCCGTGGCCGCCGCCGCCGCCTTGGCGCACGCCAGTGATACGCTCAGGATGGCATTGGCGCCGAGGGACCCTTTGTTTTCCGTACCATCCAGGGCAACCATTGCATAATCGATTTCCCTTTGATTGAGGCAATCCCTCCCGACGATTTCCGGGGCGATCTTTTCAATGACGTTTTGGATCGCCTGTGTGACGCCTTTTCCCAGATAACGCCTGGAATCCCCGTCCCTTAATTCCAGCATTTCATGTTCTCCCGTCGACGCACCGGAGGGGACCGATGCGCGGCCGGTTATTCCTGAAAGCAGGGAAACCTCTGCTTCAACGGTGGGATTTCCTCTCGAATCCAGTATCTCTCTTGCGTGAATCGCTACGATTTCAGTCATGTGCATCCTCCTGAATGGTGAAGCCGATAAAGGTTAAACGTCACTCTAAACCATAACCACGTAGTTTTCAAGACCGATGAAGCCTTTAATCCCGGAAACAACCGAGAAATGATCACGATTCAAGCGTGTTGAACGCACAGGAACTGTTTTTTTCTGTTGCAAAGGGAGGAGGGTATTGTTAAGCAGTCCCCTTAAAAAAAGGAGTCTGTCCTGATATGCGCATCCTGGGCCTTGATTATGGGGAGAAGCGGATCGGCGTCGCCCTCTGCGATGAACTTGGATTGACGGCCCAGTCTCTGACAACGATCCTCCACAAATCCTGGCGAAGGGATGTGGAGTCCGTTGCCGCTCTTGTCACGACATATGGAGTGGAGACAATCGTCATCGGTTATCCCCTTCGGCTTGATGGAACGGAGGGGATCCAGTGCGAAAAGGTTGCACGCTTTGCCCACCGTCTGGAGGCCTCCCTGGGCATCCCGGTCGTGTTATGGGATGAAACCCTGACGACGAAGGAGGCGGAAGAAATCCTTTTCCGGTCCGGGGTTCCCCCTAAAAAGCGAAAAGCCGTGGTTGACAGCCTGGCGGCTAGCCTGATCCTCCAGTCTTACCTGGACGCCTTTTCAAAAGAAAAAAGATCACCGGATACCGAAGTTGAAAAGGGCTCATGAAAAGAAAAAAAAGAAGTAAGAAAAACGTCCTGCTGACGCGGCTCCTGCTGATCGTGGCTTATTTGACGGCGGGCTGGTTTCTCCTTTATATCGACCGGCCGGTAGACCCGGTTCTTCCAGTGAAAAAGGTGAGAATTCTTCCGGGAACAGGATTTTTCGAGGTGGTGGACAAGCTGCAGAAGGAGGGGCTGGTTCGCAACACCCCCTTTTTCTGCGTCCTGGTTCTGACGAAGGGTGCCGCAAGACATCTGAGATCGGGAGAATATACCTTCTCCGGGAAGATGACCCCGCTGGCCATTGTAAACAAACTTTCACGAGGTGAAACCGATGTCTGCAGAATTACCGTTCCCGAGGATATGAATTTGAGGGAGCTGGCCGCCCATTTGGCCAGGCTGCATCTTGTTGATGAAAAAAAATTTCTGTCCCTGGCAACGGACCGGACGTTTTTGCGGAGCCTGGGGATTGAAGAAGGCAGCGCCGAGGGTTACCTCTATCCGGATACCTATTTTTTCGACGACGTCATCACCCCGGAACAGCTGATTCGCCGCATGGTGGAACAATTCTGGAGCGTCATCGATCCCGGAATGATCGATAAGGCCGGAGCGATGGGGCTGACCTTGAACGAATTTGTCACGCTGGCTTCTCTGATCGGCAAGGAAACGGGCCATCGTGCGGAAAAACCTCTCATCGCAGCGGTTTTTTTCAACAGATTGAAAATAGGCATGCGTCTTCAAAGCGATCCCACAGCCGTTTACCACATGGCGCCTTTCGAAGGAAAAATCACGCGTCGTCATTTGTCGATGCCAACCTCCCACAATACCTACCGCATAGAAGGTCTTCCACCGGGTCCCATCGCGAATCCGGGCAAGGACTCTTTCCTGGCTGTGCTGAATCCCGCCAGGGTGGAGTATCTTTATTTCGTGTCCAAGGGCAACGGATCCCACCAGTTTTCCAAGACTCTGAAAGAACACAATGATGCTATTCTAAGATACCGACTTGCAAAGGAAAAAGACGCGTGATTTTTCCTTGACAAACAGGAATCCCCTCTTTATATTTGCAGCCTAGTGGAGTAAAGTGGTTTAAAGTGGATGTGAGGGGTGGGATGGCTGGCTTTCGGGGAGAATATTCCCATACCATTGATGACAAGGGGCGTATCATTTTTCCGGCTAAATTCCGTGAGGTTCTGGCTGCTTACTATGACAATCGCCTGATCATTGCGAAATGGGACGGTTATCTCATGGTTTTTCCTGAAAAGGAGTGGTCGCTTCTCGAAGACAAAATCCGGCAGGCCCCCCTGCTCGACAAAAGAAGCCGGTCTTTTCAGCGTTTTTTCATGGCGGGCGCCGTCAGCTGCACCATCGACAACCAGGGGCGGGTCCTGATTCCCCCAAGCCTTCGCGCCTATGCAAGCCTGGAAAAAGAGATCGTCCTTGCCGGCATGCTGCGGGTTATCGAAATCTGGAATCGGGACCTCTATGAGAAGGATTGTCAGGATACATCGGGGAATCTCGATGGTTTCGGGGATTACATGACGGAACTCGGGCTCTGAGAATGCCGGCCGAGGGGGATTCCTATCATGAGCCTGTGCTTCTTGAAGAAGCCGTTGCTTCACTGAGTTGCCATAGCGGCGGTATTTACGTTGACGGAACGGTTGGCGGGGGAGGGCACGCCGCGCTCATCCTGGAACGATCGGCCCCCGCTGGATTTCTTCTCGGGATGGATGTCGACGGCCAGGCCCTGGAGGCCGCAGGGAAACGCCTGGAGGCCTTTGGCCGGCGAAAGCGGCTTGTCAAGGCGAACTATGCCGATATTCGAGCCGTGCTTGCAGGCGAAAAGATCTCTGAAGTCGACGGTATTTTACTGGATCTTGGGGTTTCTTCCCATCAGTTGGACACAGCGGAAAGGGGGTTCAGCTTCCTTCATGAGGCGCCTCTTGACATGCGCATGGACCCGCAATCCGGTCGAAGCGCCTATGATGTTCTTCATTCCTGTTCCGAAAGGGAATTGAAGGACATCATAAGACGGTACGGAGAAGAAATCATGGCAGGTCGGATAGCCCGGGCGATTGCAGCGAAACGGAAAGACGCCCCGATTCGGACAACGACGGAATTGGCCGCCATCGTCGCCGGCGCATTGCCCGGGTCTGCCCGGCACAGGAAAATTCATCCCGCGACGCGCACCTTCCAGGCACTCAGGATTTACGTTAACAATGAACTTTCCAACCTTCACAGGGCCATCCACGAGGGGATCGACTGCCTGAAGCCGGGGGGGCGGTTTTCCATCATTTCCTTTCACTCCCTGGAAGACGGCATGGTCAAAACCCGGTTCCGCTCTCTGGAGAAGGGGTGCATCTGTCCGCCCGACATTCCCTTTTGCGTCTGTGGACAACGTCCCCGGTTGACCGTTTTGAACAGAAAGCCCATCACGCCGTCCTCAAGCGAGGTGGATGCCAATCCCCGATCACGAAGTGCGAGACTGCGAACTGCGGAAAGGATTTAGCCCTTGACGATCGACGATTCGCCGGACATGCCGCCTCCCGAGGAGTCGCCGGAGCAGAGCAAATCAACGGGGGTGAAGTATACGCACCTGATCATCGCGGCCTTCGTTCTGATGGGCGTAGCCCTGGTGTATGTCTGGTCGCACGTTCGAATGACGGAGCTGGATTATAAAATTGCCGAGGAGATGAATCGCAGGGGGCAGCTCCTGGAAGAACAGCGCCAGTTGAAAGTTGATATTGCAACGCTCAAGGCACCGGGTCGCATTGAAGCGATTGTGAAAGAGAAACTGCAGATGACCTACCCTGAGAGGGAACAGATCATCCATCTTGGAGGAAGCGGGGCTAAGCGATGAACACGGAATCCGTCAAATGGCTGAGGTTTCGGCTGGTGACGCTGCTGGTCTTTTTTGTCGTTTTGTTCGTTGCCCTTTTTTCCAGGGCCATTCATCTGCAGATTATGTCCAGCAAGGCCTTGAAGGAGCTTGCACAGAGGCAGCATACCAAGACCCTCCAACTGCCGCCGGAACGGGGGATCATTTTTGACCGGAATGGTGAAAAACTTGCGGCGAGTCTGCAGGTCGATTCGGTCTGTGCGGATCCTTCGAAAATGGCCCGCCCCGTCGATGCGGCCGTCAGAATAGCCTCCATTCTCGACATTGACCGGCAGGAAGTGATGAAAAAGCTTCTTCACTCGAAAAGATTCTGCTGGATTGCCCGCAGAATCCCTTCCGAGATTGCCAGGAAGGTGGAGGATGCGGGCATCGAGGGAATTTTTCTCGTCAAGGAGCCCAAAAGATTTTATCCCAACGGAGAACTGGCCAGCCAGCTGGTCGGTTTGGTAGGTTACGATTCGGTCGGGCTGGAGGGGCTGGAAATCAAATACGATCAATACCTGAAGGGCACACCGGAAAAGCTTGTCTGGACGCGGGATGCAAAAGGCAACGTGCTTTTCCCCAGGGTGGAAAAGGCTTCGATTTCGTCTGACGAAAGCTTGAGCCTCGTTCTCACCATAGACAGCCGCATTCAGCACCTTGTGGAATCTCAGCTCAAAGCCGCTGTCCGGGACAAAGGAGCCAAGGGGGGGCTGGCGATTGTGATGGATCCCAAGACGGGAGAAATCCTGGCGCTGGCCAATTCTCCGGGCTTCGATCCCAATGCGCTGAGGACCGTCTCTTCGGAAAACAAAAAGAACAGAGCGGTTACAGACTGCTTTGACCCCGGATCAACCTTCAAACCCTTCCTGGTTGCTGCCGCCCTCGAAGAGGGGGCCGTCCGGGAAAGCGACCGCTTCTACTGTGAAAATGGGGCCTATGCCATCGGCAACCGGGTGATTCACGAAGCCAAGCGGAAGCGCCACGCCATGCTTTCCGTTCATGATATTCTTAAATATTCGAGCAATATCGGATCGGTCAAGATTGCGGAAAAGCTGGGAAAGGAAAAATTTTACGACTATATCCGCAGCTTCGGTTTCGGGGCGAGGACAGGGATCGATCTTCCAGGGGAGATTCCGGGACTGCTCCGCCCCGTCGGCGACTGGACGAGGGTGGACGCGGCAACGGTCGCTTTTGGGCAGGGAATTTCGGTCACCGCCATTCAGCTTATCACCGCGCTGTCCACGATCGCCAATCAGGGAACCATGATGAAACCCTATGTCGTTCGGGCTCTTGTGGATAAAAAGGGTCAGATTGTAAGCAGCTACTCGCCCACGGCAGTTCGGCGGGTCATATCGCCGAATACGGCGAGGCATCTCACGGCCATCATGACCGATATCGTGGGGCAGGAGGACGGAACAGGGAAGAACGCCCGGATAGAGAGCGTCTCCGTTGCCGGAAAGACCGGGACCTCGCAGAAATATGATCATGCACGGAATGCTTATTCATCCGAACGGGTGAAAACGTCGTTCATGGGATTTTTCCCTGCTGAGGACCCCCAGGTTGCGATCCTGGTTATTCTCGATGAACCGCAAAAAGACCGCTGGGGTGGCGTTGCCGCCGCTCCGGTTTTCAAGGCGATTGGAGAACAGATCCTGACATGCTTTAAACCTCACATTCGTCCCAATCCAACTCCGGAGCTGGACCAGGAAGAAGGCGGAAACATGAAGCTGAAGCTGGTTTCTTCTTCCGGTGATCTTTCACCCGGCGTGGCGCCGGCGAACATGCTGACCGATGAAGCCCTGATGCCCAATTTCCTCGGCCTCAGTATCCGGGATGTCCTCAGAAAAGCGAAACAGCGTGGCATTGAAGTCAAAATCGCAGGCAACGGCTGGGCGACGCAGCAGCATCCAGCGCCTGGATCTCCGATGACACGGACCGCCTCCTGCTCCGTGATCTTCAGTCACGGGAATTGAAAAAAAGGGCTGCCGAAAATGAATCTTTCCGCCTTATTGAATGGACTCGACATTATGGGAATGACCGGCCCCGCGGACAGCGCGATGGACGTGACGTCCCTGTGCTACAATTCACGGCAGTGTTCGTCGAATTCACTCTTTGTGGCGATATCAGGTCTTAAATCCGACGGCCATGACTATATCGACGATGCGATAGGCCACGGCGCCAAGGTCGTCGTTTGCGAGAGAGAAGTTACAACGCCCCCGGACATCACGAAGATTTGTGTGGAAAACGGGAGGAAAGCCCTGGGGCGTCTGGCGAGAACGTTCTACGGCGATCCTTCATCATCGCTGGTTGCGGTCGGCGTGGTGGGAACGAACGGCAAAACCACCATCACCTATATCCTTGAATCGATTTTTGCGGCGGCGGGATTCCGCTGCGGCGTTCTGGGCACCGTCAATTACCGTTATCCCGGAATCAGGATGGCCGCCCCCAACACGACGCCTGAATCCATGGACCTGCAGCGGATTTTGAGGGATATGGCGGAAAGCGGCGTGACCCATCTGGTTGCCGAGGTATCTTCCCATGCCATTGACCTCCGGCGCGTCGACGATTGCCGTTTTGATCTTGGAATTTTTACCAATCTCACCCAGGACCATCTGGACTACCACAAGACCATGGAAAATTATTACCAGGCGAAGAAGCGTTTCTTTTCGGAAGTGCTTCCCGGGGGGCGGAAGCTTCGCCGGCATTCCATGGTGGTGAATGTCGATGATCCCTGGGGGAAGCGTCTCGTCCGGGAAACCGGGGCGGGGAACAGGCCTCTTACCTTTGGAATCGAAGAGAATGCCGATGTACGCCCCTCTTGCTTTGATCTTTCCCTCGACGGAATCAAAGCGGTCATCGAGGTAGGTCCCGCGAGTTTCGAAATGGCCTCTCCCCTGATCGGCAAATTTAATCTGTCGAATGTTCTGGCCGCTGTTTCCGCCGCCATTGCCCTGCGGATCCCCACGGAGGCCATTTGCCGGGGAATCGAAACGATGACGGCGGTGCCCGGACGGCTCGAAAAGGTGAGCGGATTGGCCCAGCCCCGGGTGTTCGTCGATTATGCCCACACGGATGATGCGCTTCGGCGGGTGCTTGAGAGCCTCTGCCCCTTCAAACAAGGACGGATGATCACGGTCTTTGGATGCGGCGGCGACCGCGACCGGGGAAAGAGGCCCCTCATGGGGAAAGTGGCGACAAATTACAGCGACCTGACGATCCTGACTTCCGATAATCCAAGATCGGAAGACCCGCTGGCCATCATTGGGGATATCGAGGTGGGCATCAATCGTCAGTCCATTCCCAAGGGATCTCCGGAGCAATGGCCATTGGAGCCGGCCGGCAGGGGATATGTCGTGATCCCCGATCGGCGGCAGGCCATTGAGGCGGCGATCCGGTCGGCCCGGCCTTCAGATATCGTTTTGATTGCCGGTAAAGGGCATGAAGATTACCAGATTATTGGAACAAATCGTCTCCATTTCGATGACAGGGAGACTGCGAAAGAAATCCTGGAGAGTTCACCTTCAAGCACAAAGATCGATCATGAATGACGCCGGTTTGGTGCGGGTCCGCTCTGTTCGGAATTCCTCTGCTCGCCTGAGAGCTCACAATAATTCCTGATAACCTGAAGCTGAACGATCCTTTGCCGAAGAAGAGAATCTGGTACAGCGGAATGGTTCTTTCTCCTGCGTTTAAGACGGACAGGACAATTCCATACAGGATGGGGAGGTCTTCCTTTGAATCAGAAATTCGGGCCGGAATTCCCGGCTGACGAGGTAGTCACGGCGACGGGAGGAAAGCTTCTGCAGGGCGAGGCGGCTTGCCGTCTCCGCGGTGTGTCAACCGATAGCCGGCAGCTTGTTCAGGGCAATCTCTATATTCCCTTGAAGGGGGATCGTTTCGACGGCCATGATTTCCTGGGGGAGGCCATTGCGAGAGGCGCCGGCGGGCTTCTGATGGATGCCCATCATGCCGGTATGCTGGAGACGGTTTCAAAAATTCCCGGAAGCTGCCCGGTCATTGTCGTGGAGGATACCTTAAGGGCCCTGGGCGATCTGGCCCGCTTCTGGCGGAGACGATCCGGCCAGCCCGTCATAGCCATAACGGGCAGTTCCGGAAAGACAACGACCAAGGAAATGACCGCCGCCGTCCTCGAGCAGACGTTTTCCGTACTGAAAACGGAGGGGAACCTCAACAACCTGATCGGGTTGCCTCTCACCCTGCTCCGCCTGGAACGAAGCCACGACCTGGCCATTGTGGAGCTGGGAACCAATGCCCGGGGTGAAATCAAGCGGTTGACAGAAATAGCGGAACCTGATATCGGGCTCGTTACCAATATCGGCCCCGCCCATCTGGAAGGCTTGAAGACGCTCGAGAACATCCGTGAGGAGAAGGGCGATCTCTATGGCACCATGTCCAGATCCGGTGTGGCCGTATTTAATGCAGATGATGAGGCCATGGCGCCATTGAGGCGTTTGTGGACGGGAAGAACAGTGACCTACGGGGTGATCTCCCAGGCCGATTTGACTGCTTCGGATATTGCGAAAGAGGGCGTAGCGGGGCAGTCTTTCCGTTTGAACTGTGGTCCGGATTCGGTTTCCGTCCGGCTTTCTGCTTCCGGTATGCACAACATATACAATGCCTTGGCTGCAGCCGCGTTGTCCAGGGCTTCTGGGCTCGGCATCGATAAAATTTCTCAAGGTCTCCGGAATTTCCGTCCTGTAACCGCTCGCTTCGAAATCCACTGCCTGCCGAATGGCGCGTTTCTCGTTGATGACACCTACAATGCCAACCCGGCATCCGTTCGCGAAGCCTTGAAAACCATCCAGACTCTGAAGGGGAGCTCACGCAGCGTGGCAATCCTGGGCGACATGCTGGAGCTGGGGCCGTCTGCGGAGCAGCTTCACGAAGCCGTCGGGCTCGAAGCCGCTGCCACGGATGTTGGGAGGCTGTATCTTAAAGGGCCCCTTTCCCGGTCGACGGCGGCCGGCGCCGCCAAAGGCGGCTTGCCGGGGGAAAGGATCCGTTCTTTTGAGAACGCCGACGAAATCGTTGATCCCATCCTCTCCTTCGTGGAACAGGGGGACTGGATTCTGGTCAAGGGGTCACGGAGGATGAAAATGGAAGAGATCGTCAAGAAAATCCTTGACCGAACATCGGCCTGAACGGGGAAGACAGGATGCTTTATCATCTTCTTTATCCGCTGCACGAGACCTATTCCTATCTCAATGTCTTCCGATACATCACCTTTCGGACGATTTATGCCACCATTACCGCCCTGGTCATCTGCTTTATCCTGGGACCATGGCTGATCCGGAAGCTGCAGGCGTTGAAGATGGGGCAGGTCATCCGGAATGACGGTCCCGAGGCGCATCTGGCCAAGGAGGGGACGCCGACGATGGGCGGGATCCTGATCATCTTTGCCGTTGTGGCTTCGACCCTTCTGTGGGCCAATCTTACGATCGATTACGTCTGGCTCGTGCTCATGGTGACCCTGGGTTACGGACTGATCGGCTTCGCCGACGATTACCGGAAACTGACACGTCACAATTCCAAGGGGGTGCCCGGTAACGTGCGGCTTGCCTTCGAAGTGGCCATCGCCCTCCTGGTCAGCATTGTCCTGTACGCCAAGCCGGGATTCAGCTCCATCGTCGCCATTCCGTTCTTTAAAACGGCCCTGCCGGATCTGGGGTGGGGTTATGTTCTTCTTTCGACCTTCATCATCGTCGGGGCCGCAAATGCCGTGAATCTGACGGACGGGCTGGATGGCCTGGCCATTGGGCCGGCGATTACCTGCTTTATGACCTATCTGCTCTTCGCCTATTTTGCGGGGAATTACAAAATCGCCTCCTACCTGCAGATTCCCGGTGTGGCCGGCGTCGGAGAACTGAGCATTTTCTGCGGGGCTATCGTGGGAGCCGGGATCGGATTCCTCTGGTACAATACCTACCCGGCCCAGGTGTTCATGGGAGATACCGGGTCTCTTTCCCTTGGGGGAGCGCTGGGCTGTCTGGCCGTCGCGACCAAGCAGGAGATCCTGCTGGCCATCGTGGGCGGCGTTTTCGTCCTGGAAACCTTCTCCGTCATCTTCCAGGTCGGGTGGTTCAAACTCTCGCACGGGAAGCGCATCTTCCGGATGGCTCCGATTCATCATCATTTCGAGTTGAAGGGGTGGGCTGAACCGAAAGTGATCGTCCGCTTCTGGATCATCTCCATCCTGCTGGCTCTGCTGGCCATCAGTACCTTAAAGCTTCGCTAGGGTGTCATTTATGGATCTGTCGGGACAGAAAACTCTCATCATCGGCTGGGGGAAGACGGGCATCGCTTCCGCACGATTTCTGGCTGCGCGGGGCGTCCGGATCGCCGTTACCGATGCAAAAGACCTCTCCCTGGAAAAGGATGTGCTTCCCCAGCTTGGGCAGGATCTCCGCGCGAGCGTGGAGTGGGTCCGCTACGACACTTCGGCGCTGTCTTCCGTGGACATGGTGGTGCCGTCACCCGGCGTTCCGCCCCTTCACCCCCTGCTGAAGGAAGCCCTGGAGAGAGGCATCCCCGTTGTGAGTGAACTGGAACTGGCCAGCCGATATCTCCGCACACCCATGATTGCCATTACCGGGACCAACGGAAAAACAACCACCACGACCCTGATCGGGGAAATCCTGGCAAAGAGCGGACGGAAAGTCTTTGTCGGCGGGAACATCGGAAATCCCCTGGCCAATTACGTGGCGGGACCGCAGGATGCTGACTATGCGGTTGTCGAGGTCAGCAGCTTCCAGCTTCAGTGGGTTGAGGCGTTTCACGCTTTTGCGGCCCTGCTTCTGAATACGACCTGCGATCATGTCGATTACCACGGGTCCTTCGAGGCGTACAGGGCCGTCAAGGAACGGATCTTCAATAATCAGGGGAAGGGGGATCTTGCCGTCCTCAATGCCGACGAACCGCGTTCGGCCGTCTTGGCGGAATCCCTTCCGTCGCGGGTCCGTTTTTTCAGCTCGTCACAGAGCGTTGATGTCGGTCTGTACCGGGAAGGGGAGCAGCTGATTTACCACAACGGCCAGGGTGGGCGGGAGAGCTACCCCTTGAACATCATCCGTCTGCCGGGGGCTCACAATATCGAGAATGTCATGGCCGCCATCCTGGCGTGCCGCGCCTGCGGATGCACCCGGGAAGAGGTCATCCAGGCGGTGGCGAATTTTTCAGGAATTGCCCACAGGATAGAATTCACCCGGGAGATCGGGGGCGTAAAATTTTATGACGATTCCAAGGGCACCAATGTCGGAGCCGTCAAAAGGGCCATCGAAAGCTTCTCGGAACCCCTTGTCCTTCTCATGGGAGGCCGGGACAAAGACGGGGATTTCGAATCCCTGAGCGACCTCCTGCCGAACCGGGTCAAGGTCCTGGTGCTCTTTGGCGAGGCGAGGGAAAAGATCCGGGAGCGGATCGGTGAAATCGTTCCCACCCTCATGGCGCCGACCCTGAAAGAGGCCATTGCGGCTGCCCGCGGACAGGCCGGCGCCGGGGATGTCGTTCTGCTCTCTCCGGGATGTGCGAGCTTCGATGAATTCAACAACTATAAGGCTCGTGGCGAATTTTTTCAGGAGGAAGTGAGGGCCCTGGCATGATCGGATTTTTAAAGAAAATATCGCTGCCGGAACTGCCGATTTCCGAATTTCCCGAAGGGGACAAAAGGCCGGATCTCGTTCTCCTGCTGGCGGTGCTGATTCTCGTGAGCATCGGGACGGTCATGATTTACAGCTCCAGTTCGATCATGGCCGCGGCGAGTCAGGCCCACCATCATGACGGGTGGTATTTTCTGAAAAAGCAGGTCGTTTTTGTTGTCCTCGGCTTCGGAATCATGCTTCTGATGGCGAAGATTCCCTATTACTATCTAAAAAAGGCGGCTTATCCAGGGATCCTGGTCAGCATTGTCCTCCTTTCGCTGGTTCTCATCCCCCACCTGGGCGTCCGTGCCGGCGGCGCGACAAGATGGCTCAGAATGGGTTTTTTTTCTTTCCAGGTTTCCGAGCTGGTTAAAATCTGCATGATTCTCTTTCTTGCCCATTTCCTGAACCGCAAGATTGATTACAGGAAGAACTTCAGCCGCGGGGTGGCGGTGCCGCTGAGCGTCACGGCGGTCATCATGCTGCTGATCATTCTGGAGCCGGATTTCGGCACCTGCGCCATCATGTCGGTCATTCTGCTGCTCATGTTCTATATGGCCGGTGCCAGGCTGGTTCATCTCGGCGCTTTGCTGGCGGGTCTCATTCCCGTGGGGATCTGGTTTCTGGTCCACGAAAGCTACCGGATCAAGCGGCTGACGGCCTTCCTTGATCCCTGGCAGGATCCCCAGCGGTCGGGTTTCCAGGTCATTCAGTCCCTGATATCCTTTGGTTCCGGGGGCGCCTTCGGTGTGGGAGTCGGTGACAGCATGCAGAAGCTTTTCTATCTTCCTGAGCCTCATACGGACTTCATCCTTTCCATTATTGCCGAAGAAGCGGGGTTTGTCGGAGTTTTTGTGGTCATCGCCCTGTTTGTCGTGCTCATCGTCCGGGGATTCCTCATCGCGTTCAAGGCCCCGGATCTCTTCGGAACCCTGGTTGCCGCAGGGTTAACCATGCTTCTTGCCCTCGAAGCCGTCATCAACATTGCCGGGGTGATGGGATTGATTCCCCTCAAGGGCCTGGCCCTTCCCTTTCTCAGCTACGGAGGGACGTCCCTGGTGATGAGTCTGGCCGCGATAGGCATTCTTCTGAATATTTCAACCTTTTCAGAGAAAAAGGGTGAATCGCAATGACGGTCCGGGTACTCATAGCCGGGGGCGGCACCGGAGGCCATCTTTTCCCCGGTGTAGCCATTGCGGAGGAATGGCTGCGCCGCAGTGAGGGGAACAGGATCCTGTTTGTCGGCACGAACCGGGGCATCGAGCAGAAAGTCCTCAAGAAAATCGGTTTTCCCTTGGAATTGCTGAACGTGGAAGGCATCAAGGGCCGGGGACTGATCCGGTCGACCCTGGCCCTTTTAAAGCTTCCGGGAAGTTTCCTCCAGTCGGTGCGGATCATCCGCTCCTTCCGGCCGGACATCGTGATCGGAGTCGGAGGCTATGCCTCGGGTCCGGCTGTCGCTGCGGCCCGCCTCATGGGGATTCGCACAGCCATTGCCGAGCAGAATTCCATTCCCGGTCTGACCAATCGGATTCTCGGCTGTTTTGTGGATCGCGTCTTTCTCAGCTTTGCCGACGGGGGAAAATGGTTCCCCGCGAAAAAGACAAGGGTTTCGGGAAATCCGATCCGGGCCGCCTTTTTCACCGGTAAGCCGGTGGTTGAAAAAGTGACGGATCAATTTTCCCTGCTGATATTCGGCGGCAGCCAGGGGGCGCATGCCATCAATTCAGCGGTTTTGGATGCCCTGCCTTTTCTGAAGCCTCTTCAGGGGGTCCTTTCCATTGTCCATCAGACGGGGGAGCGGGATTGCGAGAGCATGTCGGCCGCTTATGCCGCCGGGGGTTTCAATGCCCGGGTTGTCCCCTTCATCCAGGACATGGCTTCCGCTTACGAGTCCGCGGACCTTTTGATCTGCAGGGCAGGTGCGACCTCCATCGCCGAAATCACCGCCATGGGGAAAGGGGCGATCCTCATCCCCTTCCCCTATGCCATCGGGGACCATCAGACTGAAAATGCCAAGGTTCTGCTCAAGGCGGGGGCGGCCGTCATGGTTCCGGAGAAAGAGCTCGACGGCCGCCGGCTGGTGGATGAAATTAAAAATTTATATGATCATCCTTCCCGGTTAAAAGAGATTGCGGCAAATGCGGCGAATATGGGAAATATTTACGCCGCTTCGGACATTGTTGATACTTGCCTGGCCATGATCAAGAAATAACAAAGTTTTTTTTCGGTGGACATTATACAACATATAGTGTATATGATCAAAAATTTACACTACATAAAGGGATTTTAGCCCTTACAGCAAAGGGGAATACCGTTGAACGCCATGAGGCTCTACAGAGTAACAGATGTCATGCGCAAAAAGGTACGTCGCATTCATTTCGTCGGGATCGGCGGTATCGGGATGAGTGGAATTGCCGAGGTCCTGTTGAATCTGGGCTATGCCGTCAGCGGATCGGACCTGAAAACTTCGGACACCACCGAACATCTTGTTGCGCTTGGCGCTGCGGTGTTTCAGGGGCATCAGGCCGCTAACCTGGGCGATACCGATGTGGTGGTGACCTCAACGGCGGTCCGGCGGGACAATCCCGAGGTGCTGGAGGCGCATCGAAGGGCGATTCCCGTCATACCCAGGGCGGAAATGCTGGCGGAGCTGCTGAAGATGAAAGTGTCCATCGCCGTATCGGGGAGTCACGGCAAGACGACGACCACCTCGATGATCGCGACGGTGATGGCCACAGGCGGGCTGGATCCAACCATGGTGATCGGCGGAAAGCTGGGCAGCATCGGGAGTAATGCCCGGATGGGCCACGGGGACTTCATCGTGGCCGAGGCGGATGAAAGCGACGGCTCTTTCCTGAAACTGTCTCCGTCTCTGGCCGTCATTACCAATATCGACCGGGAGCATCTCGATTATTACCGGGACATCGAGGACATCAAGACCGCCTTTCTCCAGTTTGCCAATATCGTTCCCTTTTACGGATCCGTCGTTCTTTGTCAGGACGATCCCAACGTCAAAGCCATCCTTCCGGACATCAAGCGGAAGACGCTCACATACGGCCTGGAGCCGACTGCGGACTACCGGGCGGAGGATATCCGCTTTAACGGGGGAACGACGGAGTACAAGCTCTATTGCCGAACGGAATATCTGGGAAATGTGGAGCTTTCCGTCCCGGGTCTCTTTAACGTTTATAATTCCCTGGCCACGGTTGCGGTGGCAAGGGAACTGGAGATGACCATGGCGGCCATCCGGGAGGGGTTGAAAAGTTATGTCGGCGTGGGCCGAAGACTGGAGATCAAGGGAAAAGAAGCCGGAGTCACCGTTGTGGATGACTATGGCCATCACCCCACGGAAATCAGCGCGACGCTCGCGGCGGCGAGACAGGTATGGAAGGACAGGATGATCGTGGTGTTTCAACCCCACCGTTACACGCGGACCCAGGCCCTTTTCCGCGAATTTCTGGGAGCCTTTACTGAGGCGGATCTTCTGATCGTGACGGACATCTATCCCGCCAGCGAGGATCCCATTGAAGGGGTGACGGCGGCTGCTCTTTGTGACGGCATCCGCTCCTTCACCCAGCGCGAAGTGCTCTACATGCCTGGTTTTGAAGAAATCACGAATTATCTGCTGTCCATCGTTCAGCCGGAGGATCTGGTCATCACCCAGGGCGCGGGAAGCGTCAATTCCGTGGGGATGTCCCTGTTGAACCGACTGAAGGAGGTTAAAAAATCCCGTGCCGCTTGACGCCTCTTTCAAAGAGCAGTTGACATCCTGTGTTTCGGGCCCCGTCCTCTTTGATGAACCCCTGGGCCGTTATACGTCCATGGGGGTGGGGGGGCCTGCGGACGTCCTGGTCTTCCCTCAGAATCGGCAGGAGCTGGCTCATCTGCTTTCCCTCCTTCGGAAAAGCCGGGTGCCTTTTCTGGCCCTGGGCAACGGGACCAATCTGCTTGTCCGGGATGGAGGGTACCGTGGGGTTGCTGTCTCTCTGCAGGGGCTCAAACAACTGTCCTGGGTGCCAGGTGCCGAAGGGAAGGTGCGGGTCCGGGCCGAAGCGGGGGTCGCCCTTGCGGCGATCGTGCGTCTCTGCCAGCGGGAATCCCTGACCGGCATGGAGCTCTGCGCCGGCATCCCCGGTAGTGTCGGTGGGGCGGTTCGAATGAATGCCGGGGCCTATGGGATCGAAATGAAGGACGTGGTGGCGGAGATTGCCGTTCTGAATGAGCACCAGGAGCTGGAGACCCTGTCCCGGCGGGATCTCTCCTTTGAGTACCGTCGCCTGGTTCTTCCTGATGCCGCTGTGATCGTCAGTGCCGAGTTCGTTCTGTCTCCGGGCAACCGGGAAGAGATCGCGGCGAAGATTGAGGAAATCCTTTCCCTGCGAAAAAGAAAGCATCCGCTGAACCTGCGCAATGCGGGTTCCATCTTTAAAAATCCTCGAAGTATGCCTGCCGGGCGGCTGATTGAGGAAGCCGGACTGAAGGGGACACGCCGGGGAGATGCCATGGTTTCTGAACTGCACGGCAACTTTATCGTCAATCTGGGGCATGCCCGGACTGCCGAAATTATGGATCTGATGGAAGAGGTCAGGATTCGGGTAAGAGACTGCCGGGACGTCCATCTGGAAGCCGAGGTCCAGATTGTCGGAGAGGATGGATGAAGAGGGCTTTCAGAAGAAAGCTGGAAGCAAGAAAGTATCGGTTGAAACGTCGCGGCAGAACCATCTTCCTGGACATGACCCGGTCGATTCTGCTGGTCTGTGCGGTGATGGTCATCGGCGTTCTGCTGATCTTCGTTTACAACTTCACCATCAGCGCACCCTGTTTCCATATACGGGAAACAGTCGTTCGCGGGTGCCGGGAAGTCACGGAAAAGGAAGTGCTTCGTCTCAGTTCGGTAACGTCTTCACAGAGTCTGCTGGCGTTGAATGAAGAAGCCATTTTGCGGCGGATCACAGCGAATCCCTGGATAAAGACGGCCACGATCGGCCGAGAGCTGCCGGACCGCCTCGTGCTTCAGATTGTTGAGCGTTCCGCCGTCGCCGTGATTCGACAGGATGCCAATCTTTATCTGATGGACCGGGAAGGCGTTATCTTCAAGAAGCTGGGAAAGAACGATGAAATCGATCTTCCTGTGCTGACGGGTCTTTACATTCAGGGCAAATTGAACGAGTCGCTGCTGAAGAGCGCACTGCGCCTGTTAGGCGATCTTGCGGTTTCCAAATCGTATCCAACCCTTGAGCGGATATCGGAGATTCAAGGCAATGAGGTTCTGGGGCTTTCGGTTTTTACCGACAACGGACTGTGCCTTGTCCTCGGGTTTGACGGCTATGGGGACAAATTGCAGCGCCTGTCTCCGATTCTCGAGGATCTGGAACGGCGTCCCCTTGGTGGAGGGTTCTTCCGGATCGATTTGAGAAATCCCCTGAAAGTGACTGTTTCCAGGAGAAATATCCCCGCTCCCGCAGGGACTGCAAATCTGCGGAAGGAATACAAGCTGTAGCGCAATCGGAAGATCGGATCGGCATCACATCTATCAAGAAAGGTGGACGGAATACATGGGTATGCAGGGAAATGTCATCGTCGGATTGGATATAGGCACGACAAAGACCTGTGCCATTGTCGGAGAAATAACAGATACGGGAATTGATATTATCGGCATTGGTTCGCATCCCTCGGACGGATTGAGAAAAGGGGTCGTGGTCAATATCGACAGCACGGTAGAGGCTGTCAAAAAGGCGGTTGAAGAGGCTGAGCGCATGTCCGGGTGTGAAATCGGATCCGTTTTCACGGGAATCGCCGGCGGGCATATCAAGGCGCAAAACAGCCTCGGCATTGTAGCAGTCAAGGGGCGGGAGGTCGGAAACGATGATTTGGAGCGGGCCATCGAAGCGGCCAAGGCGATCGCCATCCCCTTGGACAGGCAGATTCTCCATACCCTTGCCCAGAGCTATGTTGTGGATGAACAGGACGGGATCAGGGACCCTGTGGGCATGTCCGGGGTCAGGCTGGAGGCCAAGGTCCATGTGGTGACCGGTTCAGGGACCTCCATACAGAATATTGAGAAATCCGTCACCCGTGTCGGCCTGGACATCAACGACATCGTCCTCGAGCATCTGGCGGCCAGCCAGGCCGTTCTCAGCGATGATGAGCGGGATCTGGGAGTGGCTCTGCTGGACATCGGAGGGGGCACGACGAACATCGCCGTTTTTGGTGAGGGGAGTATCCGCCACACGGCGGTGATTTCCGTCGGTGGAAACTATGTGACCAGCGATATTGCCACGGGCCTCAGGACGCCCCTCAATGAGGCGGAAAAGATAAAAATCGACTTCGGCTGCGCCTATCCGCCTATGATTTCCAAGGAGGACACCATTGAGGTTCCCAGCGTGGGGGGAAGAGAGCCCCGTTCCGTATCGCGGCAGATTCTGGGACGGATCATTGAAGCGCGTGCCGAAGAAATTTTGACCATGGCATATAAAGAGATCGTTCGTTCCGGCTATGAAGATGTTCTGGCCGCGGGCGTCGTGCTGACCGGTGGGACATCCCTCCTGGACGGCATTACGGAGCTGGCGGAGCAGATTTTCAATATGCCGGTCCGGAGAGGGTATCCCAAGGGCATCGGGGGGTTGACCGATGTGGTGAACAGCCCCATGCATGCAACGGGGGTCGGCCTTGTCCTGTACGGCAGCAAGAATCTATCCAAGATCGTTGTGAGGAAAGGCGATAAAGGGAATGCGGGGGACGCATTCGCCAGATTCAAAAAATGGTTATTAGAATTCTTCTAGGGGGGAATCATGTTTGAATTGTCAGAATCATCAAATTTCAGTTCGGCAAAGATCAAGGTCGTTGGTATCGGTGGTGGTGGTGGAAACGCAATTAATACCATGATTCGCTCCAACCTTCAGGGGGTTGATTTTATCGTAGCCAACACAGATGCGCAGGCCCTTGGGCAATCGCTCGCATCCGTGAAAATTCAGCTGGGCGAGGAGGTCACCCGGGGTCTTGGGGCCGGTTCGAATCCGGATGTGGGGAAAAGGGCCGCCATGGAGACTCGGGACCTGGTCCGTCAGCACATGGAAGGGGCGGACATGGTTTTTGTAACCGCCGGCCAGGGCGGTGGCACGGGGACAGGGGGAGCTCCCGTCGTGGCTGAAATTGCCAAGGAGCTGGGGGCCCTGACGGTGGCCGTCGTGACGAAGCCCTTTCAGTTCGAGGGCAAGAAGCGCAACAGTCAGGCGGATGAAGGCATTGATGACTTGAGAAGGATTGTCGATACCCTCATCGTGGTTCCCAACCAGCGGCTCCTGAGCCTGGGTGGAAGAAACCTCTCCCTTCTTGAGACGTTCAAAAAAGCGGATGATATCCTGTATCAGGCCGTCAAAGGGATTTCCGACCTGATCACGATTCCCGGGCTGATCAACCTGGATTTTGCCGATGTGAAAAGCGTCATGTCGGAAATGGGGCTTGCCCTGATGGGCACCGGTTCAGCCAGCGGGGAAAACCGTGCAGTGGAAGCCGCGCAGAGGGCCATTTCGTCGCCGCTTCTGGAAGACAATACGATCCAGGGGGCGCGGGGTGTGCTGCTGAACATTACCGGCGGTCCGGACATGACCCTCTTTGAAATCAATGAGGCCTCCTCGCTGATTCAGGCGGAGGCGCATGATGAGGCCAATATCATTTTTGGTACGGTTGTCGATGAATCCATGGGCGATGAGATACGGATTACCGTCATCGCCACCGGCTTCGAGGATGTTGGAAAGAAGCGCCAGGGCCTGGCCAATCTGGCTTCCCTGGGAGCGAACCGCAATCGCGACATTGCCGTCCCGGCGTTCATGCGCAAGAGCGCTTCCGGTAACAGCGATATGAACGTCATCCGGATGGGGCTGATTGACGATACGGAGGATCCCGACCTGGAAATTCCAACATTCCTGCGGCGCCAGGCGGATTGATCCCGGGTTGCATCTCACAAGACCGGCAAGGCGATCCGGACGCAGCCAGGGCTTTGACAGGGGGCTACCCGGAAGCCGATTGCGGGATTCAGAGCCATTGACCGCACACATGCCGGGAAGGAGAAATCGCCGCAGCGGGAATCATGCGGATCTGGTATTGCCATGTCCTGGAAGCAGCACAAGAGGGATCAACAGCTTTTAGCGCAGGAGAAAGGATACTGCCGGAAGGCCTGGGGAGACAAGTTGACGGTCTGTCTCGCCTACCCGAATGCTTACCGCATCGGAATGGCAAATCTCGGCTACCAGGCGGTCTACAGCCTTCTGAACGATCTGCCTTTCTGCCTTTGCGAGAGGGTCTTTTTCTCTCCACCGGGAGAAGGCGATGCACCCCGGGGGAAGAGTCCGGTTAGCCTGGAATCCCAGAAACCCCTGAAAGAATTTGATATTATCGCCTTTTCCATCCCCTTTGAAAACGATTATCCCCATGTGCTCGCCCTGCTCGCGGGGGCTGGAATTTCACTTCAGGCCTCGCTGCGCAAAGATTTCGAGCCGCTGGTCATGGCCGGGGGGATTGCTGTAACCCTCAATCCCGAGCCTTTGAGTTCGTTCATTGATCTTTTCCTCATAGGGGAAGCGGAAGAGGCGCTTCCTGAATTGGCCGCTCTGTACCGGGAAGCCTTGATTCAGGGTCCGGATCGCCGGGAGCTCCTTTTTGACGTACAGCGGCGTGTGCCGGGCGTTTATGTCCCTCAGCTTTATTCCGTTTCTTATCGGCCCGATGGGACGCTGGAGGATGTTCAGCCCGTTGATTCCTCACTGCCCCGGAAAATCCGGAGACGATGGGAAAAGGACCTCTCCGCGTTTCGAACCGATCAGGTCATTTCAACACCGGGTTCAGAATTCGGCGATCTCTTCCTGGCGGAGGTAAGCCGCGGCTGTGCACGGGGATGCCGCTTCTGTGCCGCCGGGTTCGTGTACCGGCCCGTCCGCTTTCGGCGAAAGGAGGCCCTTGAACCCTCTTTCGTTCGGGGTATTTCCGAAGGAAAGAGAATCGGTCTGCTGGGCACGGCGGTTTCCGACCATCCCCAACTGGCCGATCTGTGCCGTTGTATTCTCGAAGGGGGAGGCACTTTTGCCCTCAGTTCGCTGCGCATGGATCGAGTATCTGCGGAAATGGCCGGTCTGCTCCGGGAAGCGGGGGTGGAGACCGTGGCGCTGGCACCGGAGGCGGGAACACAGCGCCTGCGGGATGTCCTGAACAAGGGAATTTCCGAGGATCATATCTTTTCTGCCCTGGAGCACCTGGTTCAACAGGGTATCCGGCAAATACGCCTGTACTTCATGGTCGGGTTGCCGACGGAAACCGAGGCGGACATCGAAGGTCTCATTCGTCTTACGCGGAAAATCCGCCACCAGGCCCTCCAGCTTTCAAAGGGGAAAAAACCCTTCAGGCGGATCACCTTGAGCGTCAATCAGTTCATTCCCAAGCCTTTCACCCCTTTCCAGTGGCATCCCCTGGAGGAGGTGAAGGACGTTAAAAAAAAACTTCGAAGAATCAAAAAGGCCCTTCACAATGAGGGGCCCGTGCAGGTTTTTCACGATCTCCCCAAATGGAATTACATTCAGACGCTGCTCTCCCTGGGGGATCGCCGGGTCGGCCAAATCCTCGCAGAGGTTCATCAACTGGAGGGCAACTGGTCCCAGGCACTGAAAAAAGTTCCTCTCAATCCGGATTTTTATGTCTACCGCCCCAAGGGCCTCTCGGAATTCCTCCCCTGGGATTTCATCGATCACGGGATCGACAAGGCTGTTCTGATTCGTGAATATCGGAAGGCATTATCGGAATATCCCTGAAATCTGCAGAAAATCCCCGTGAGCGTCCGCGCCGCCCCGCCTGCCCTTTTTCTTTCAACGATTTCGTGACAAAACCGGTTCTCTCGTTTATAAAGGTGTTGAAAATTTTGAGAAAGAAGGTGGCTCCACCTCGGAGGCCGCGCCCGTGCAGACCGCAGGGCGCACAGGAGGCGCTGTCGGAGCGCTGTTCTTGCAGCCCGGACAGAGACCCATCCCGAAACCTGGAAAAAATCTCTTAAGGATGGAATCTGAATGCTTCAATATTCAAGAAAAACATGATAGTAAACGCAGTGTCCGCTTTTTTATGAATGAGAGCTTGAAACATTTTCCCTGCCGGCTTCTGGTGTTTCGCGTCGAGAATCGGAACTATGCCCTCGACATATCCTTTGTGCAGAGGGTGGTTCCCATGGTCGAAATAACGACGCTGCCGGGATCGCCTTCGGTTGTTGCCGGGGTCGTCAACATACGGGGCGGGATCGTCCCGGTCGTTTCCCTTCGCCTGTGCTGCGGTCTTCCGGAGCGAGGCCTGAAATTGAGTGATCGTCTGATTGTTCTGCAGCTTGAGCGACGGATGGCAGCCCTTTGGGTGGATGACGTTCTTGGATTGCAGGAATGCAATGAAGGGCAGTGGACCGCTGCGGAGGAGATTACACGTTCGCTGAAGTCCGTCGAGGGCATTGTCAAAAACGGTGAGGAACTCCTGATCTTTCAGAATCCGGAAAGCTATCTCTCCCCGAAGGATCATGATCTTCTGGATTTGGAACTGCTGCAATTCTCATAGAGGGGCATGGACCGGTTGATTTCTGATGAACAATGGCGGCAGTTGACCCAGTGGATCACCCTCCAGATGGGGCTGCACTTTCCGCAGGATCGTCTGCCGGACCTGAAGCGGCGCCTGTTGTCGGCTGCGGGGGAATTCTCTTTTGGCTCCATCGAGCCGTTCGTCTCCTGGCTGCTTTCCACAAAGCTGACGCGGCGGCAGGTTGAGATGCTGGCCAGCTATCTGACGATTGGAGAAACCTATTTTTTCCGGGAAATGATCAGCCTGGAGGCGTTGGAAAAATATATTCTTCCGGAGTTGATCGCTTCCCGCCGGCGCATGAAATATCTGAGGATCTGGAGCGCCGGCTGTGCAACGGGTGAAGAGCCTTACACGCTCGCCATCCTGCTGCAACGCCTTATTCCGGACATTGAAAAATGGCGGATCACCCTGCTGGCTACGGATATCAATGCGCGTTTCCTGGAAAGAGCCGCCCAGGGAATTTACCGGGAATGGTCGTTCCGCGGTAGTTTCCAATGGCTCAAGGATCAGTATTTTACCAGGACGATGGACGGCAGCTACCGGATTTCAGACAAGATCAGGGAGATGGTCACCTTCAATTATCTTAACCTGGCTTCGGATCCTTATCCTTCGCTCTTCAACAACACGAACGCCATGGACATCATCTTCTGCAGGAATGTCCTGATGTATATGGAGCCCGCGCTGGCGAAAAGGATCATCCAACGGTTCCACCGGGCGCTCATTGATGGCGGCTGGGCCATTCCCAGTGTCACGGAAGGCTTTCATCTGCTCTCGACTTCATTTGTTTCGGTCACCTTTCCCGGGGTGATTCTCTACCAGAAGGAGGAGAATCGGGGAGGAGAACTGGCGCTCTATTCCCCCTGGAATGCCCCTGAAGAGGGAATGGCGGCCAACGGCCCGTCCGGTTCCTTGAGCGAGCCGTCCGTTCCGCCGGGGGATGCGACTGTTTCCGCTGCATTGTGGAGTGCGGATCCGCTCTTGGAACGGAATGCGCCCCTTCCTCCTGAACTTCCGGTCGGGGAAACGGCTGCCGAGGAAGCAGAGGAATGCCCCTGTGAAAAGGCCCTGCACCTTTTCCGGGAGGGAAGCCACCGGGAATGCGAAGACATCCTGAAGGCCTTTCTTGAGCAGAATCCGGAACATTTCCAGGGGTATGCACTGATGGCCAGGCTTTATGCGGATTCGGGGAATCTCCAGGAAGCCCGAACGGCGTGTGAAAAAGCACTTTCAATTCATAAGCTTGATCCGGGCTGTCACTATCTCCGGGCTGTTATTCTCATTGAGCAGAAGGCCTTTGATGAAGCGGAGAAGGCCCTTCGTTGCGCCCTTTATCTGAAGCCGGATTTTGTTCTGGCCCATTTTACCCTGGGCAGCCTTGCCCGGCAAAGAGGGCGGATCACCCTCTCGTCGAAGCATTTTGAACATGCCCTTTTGATGCTGCAGAACTATCAGCCGGAGGATATCATCCCGGAATCCGATGGGGTGACGGCCGGGAGGTTACGAGACATTATCGTGATGGCGGAGATGCAGAGTTTCTTCCCACCGGGAGGATGATCTTTTCTTTAAGTGAGGGGCGATTTGGCGGAATCGAGGCAATCCAAGGACGCTTCACCGGTTACGGACGGGGAAGACATTAAAAGAATTCTGAAGGAGCGCGCCCTGCGCCTGGCGAAAGAGCCGGAGGCATCGGCTCAATCCGTTCCCTGCCTGGAGGTCCTTTCCTTTATGCTGGCAGGGGAGCGGTATGCCATCGAAGCCCGGTGCGTCACCGAGACGATGCCGCTTCGGAATTTGACGTATCTGCCCGGGTTGCCCGGTTTCATCCTGGGAATCGCAAATGTCCGGGGGCGGATTCTGTCCGTCATGGACATTAAAAAATTTTTCGATCTTCCTGACAGCGGATTGACGGACCTCCATAAACTGATTGTTGTCCGTCATGGAACGATGGAGGTGGGGATTGTTGCCGACGGCCTTCTGGGCATCCAGGAGATTCCGAAGGATTCCCTGCAGCCATCCCTCCCGACCCTGACCGGCGTTCGTGAAAACTATCTGGCCGGTGTCACGGATACGGGTACGATTGTGCTGCAGGCGGAAAAAATCCTCTCCGATGACCGGATCCTGGTCAATGACGAGGGATGAGGCTATATAAAGAAAGGGGTACAGGCGAAAGATGAAGAGAAAACTGGGGACGAAGCTGCTGGCCGGTGGCCTTCTGGTTGTTGTCATTCCCTTGATCGTGATCGGCATTGCCTCGGTTTACAAGGCGACAGACAGCATTTCGTCTATTGCCCATGAAGAGATGCTGAATGTGTCCAAGGTATTGTCGGATACCATCGACCTTGGACTTTCGGAGGAACTGCGCCTTGCCCAGGCGATTTCACTTTCCAACAGTGTTGTGGCTGCCGCGGAAAAGGTGGCAGAGGCCGGCAGAGAGGCAAGCGGGAGTGAAATCGCCCTCGCTCAGCGCGAACTCGGCAAGATACGGGAGGCCGCCGGCGACCGTTATGATACGATCGTCCTTTTCGGGCGGGACGGGCTTGTCTTTGCCGACGGTGTCAAGGGAAGGGATGTCGGAATCAATGCCTCGGACCGGGAGTACTACCGAAAGGCCCTTCAGGGCCAGTGCAACCTCGGCGATGTGGTCAAATCCAAAGCGACCGGCAATCTCGTCTGCATGGCCGCCTGCCCGATTTTCTCGGGAAAGAATCAAAGAATCATCGGTGTGGCGAGCTGCATGATCAATGTCACCCACCTGATGAATATGGTGAACAGGGTAAAAATCGGTCAAACCGGCTATTCCCTGCTGGTGGACAAAGAGGGTTACATATTGGCGCACCCCGTGAAGGAGAACATCCTGAAGCTCAACTACAAGCAGGTCAAAGGTTTGGAGCACATGGTGGAAAAGGTCGCGAATCAGGAAACCGGGGTGGTGGAATATCAATTCGAGGGCATGGACAAGGTACTTGCCTTTTCAAACATGAAAGTTGCAGGCTGGACGGCGCTCACGACGATATCCCGGTCGGAGCTGCTCAAGCCGGCGATCTTTACCGGCAACCTGATCGCTGGCGTAGGGGTCGTCTCTCTGCTGATCGCTGCCGCTTTTTTCTACTTGTTTTCGAGGAGTTTGACCCGTCCGCTCGAAAAAGTCGTTTCAGCGGCGGAGCAGATTGCTGAGGGCGATCTCAGTGTTCAGATTTCGGACGAGAACCGTCAGGATGAAATCGGGGTGCTGGCGCGGTCGTTCATGAAGATGACCCAGTCTCTCCAGGAAAAAGCCGAGCTGTTCCAGCAGATCGCCAACGGAAACCTCACGGTAACGGTGAAAACCCCGTCGGACAGAGACGTGATGGGCAGGGCCTTTGCCGCCATGGTCACCGCGATGCGCGGCGAGATGCAGGCCATCCGGGAAGCCGTCAATGTC